>JAXHTA010000501.1:0-2856 GCA_034190285.1 Thermodesulfobacteriota bacterium
TAGCTCAGCTGGAAGAGCCACCGGCTCATAACCGGTAGGTCCCTGGTTCGAACCCAGGTGGGCCCACCAACGCTCAATGATTCGTGATAAGTTCAGAAATTTGGTTTTGGGTAGTTCCACCATAACGCAAGCGATAGTCCCGAAAAGGGCGCACCGTCAGAGGGTGCGCCCTTTTGGTTTTTGATGCGAATCCAAGTGCCTTAACAATTTATGATTCCCGAGATAAAGGATTTTCTGGGTCTGCTGGAAAAGGTCGCTCCAGGACGGTTGGCTGAGCCATGGGACAATCCCGGACTCCAGGTTGGCTCCTATTCGCAAAAAATTACAAAGGTCTTCCTCGCCCTGGATCCCACTCTCAAGACCTTGAGACTTGCCCTCAAGCGCAATGTTCAGCTTATGCTTACCCACCACCCTTTGATTTTTGAGCCTATCTCACGGCTCGATATCAATACCTTTCCTGGAAATGTGATTCATGAAGCTGTCAAAGGCGGAATTTCTGTAGTCGCAGCTCATACTAACTTCGATGTGGCGCGCGGTGGCATAAATGATATCCTGGCCGATCTATTGGACCTACAACACGTGGAGGTCTTGAAGGAAATGGCTGGTATGGAGGGGGTGGGTCTGGGTAGAATCGGGGATCTATCCAAACCTACTAGTTTATCAGTTGTGGTGAAGAACGTAAAAAGAATCCTTGGTGCAAAGAGGTTGAAGATCGTCGGTCGGGGAGACGTAAAGATTCAGCGGCTTGCTTTAACGGGGGGATCGGGTGGAAGTATGGTATCCCTCGCCTCCAAAAAAGGGGCTGATCTTTTTCTTACCGGGGATGTTGGTTATCATAATGCACTGGAGGCCGAAGCCATAGGAATTGCTTTGATCGATGGAGGACATTTCTGTTTGGAAAGAACGGCTTTTGGGGTTTTTGCTGAGCGTTTAAAGGGCATGGTCGCAGACCGAGGCTGGGAGGTCACGGTTGAGGTGGACGAGGATGAAACCGATCCCATGCATTATGGTTAGGGAAGAATCTTGCGGTGGGGTGAACTAATGAAAGAAAAAATGAAGGCCTTAATACATCTCCAGGATTGTGACACCAGGATAAAAAGCATCCAGATCAAAAAGGAGGAAGACCCAATTAGAATACAGAGGCTGGAAGAAGACTTAGACCATCTTGGAAAACAGTTGGAGGAGGAACTAAACCAGCTCGATGCATACAAACGGGAGGGACGGCAGGCCGAGAAGGATATCGAGGGAATTGACGACCAAACAGAAAAGGCCAACACAAAGCTATCCAGCATAAGATCGAACAGGGAGTATCGTGCTGCTCTGAAGGAGATTGATGATTTGCATACGGAGAAATCAGTTTTAGAAGACAAAATCCTTGAAATCATGGAAAAAATCGAGATGCTGGAATCCAGGTGCGTTGCAGGCAAGGCACAGAGAAGACACCTTAGAGATGGCTTTGAAAAGGAACGCGACGCAGTCCTAAAGGAACTGGAAGCCCTGGATCACGACCTAGAGGTACTCGGGAAAGAGAGGGCCCGCTACTGCCTGGCTATTGACGAGGGGTTACTAAAAAGGTACGATTTTCTCAAAAAACACAAGGATGGCCTCGCTGTCAGCCCAGTGATTAAAGGCGTGTGCCAGACGTGCAATATGGGTATTCCGCCACAAAAATTCAATGAGTTGATTCGAGGCGAAGAGTTGATGAATTGCCCTAATTGCACGCGTATCATATATTGGGGTGAAGCTGAACATTTTCGGGATACTGTTGCGGAAACCAAATAGTGCTTGCAGGAACATAACTTGGATTTCTCAAAAACCGTCATCTCGAGTGCAGAACACGAAAAATGACTTATCCAGCGTTTTTCCATGCTTGTCCCTGATGGGATGCAAGACAGGCGGACAGTTCCGGGAGGGTGTGGATTTATATTTTGGAAAAGCGTATGTTAGAGCAGGACAAATGACCGCTGCCTTGCCACTGGGCAAGGGGGAGGAAAGTCCGGGCTCCACAGGACAGGGTGCTGGGTAACACCCAGTCCCGGCGACGGGAAGGAAAGTGCCACAGAAAACAAACCGCCCTGTTTGATATCCAGCATATCCATCAGGGTAAGGGTGAAAAGGTGAGGTAAGAGCTCACCAGTCCCGCCGGTGACGGCGGGAGCTTGGTAAACCCCGCCTGGAGCAAGACCAAATAGGGGGACGATTGAGGGTGGTCCGCCCGAGTTCCCGGGTAGGTCGCTTGATCTCTCTGGTAACATTGAGACTAGATGAATGGTCATTGTCCCGAAAGCGGGTGACTGCTTCGGGAAACAGAACCCGGCTTACGGCCTGCTCTGACATACGCAATCTGGCTTGCAGTTAACGGAATAAGTGAGAGTAACCTTATGAGGTGCTGAGAATATTATGTTTGTTTTCGCCAACTTTCTGAGCGCTCTGGCAAAGATAATTGATGTTGCTTTGACCCTCTATATGTGGGTTATTATCGCCCGGGCCGTTATATCGTGGGTGAATCCTGACCCCTATAACCCCATTGTTCGGTTCTTGATTTCAGCAACAGAGCCCGTTCTTTACCATATCAGACGTAGACTCCCCGTAAATCTGGGGGGCATAGATTTTTCCCCTATCCTTGTGCTATTGGCAATTGTCTTTCTCCAACATTTCTTGGTCCAGAGCCTTATAGACCTGGCGCACAGCCTTGTTTCAAAGCCAGGCACATTCGGCGTATAGGCCCAAATGATCAATACAGACGGTGCAAGATGCGCGATCAAGAGCGGGAAAAGCGGTCAAATCCTAGTTCAGAGGTCGAAGGGTGCAAGAACGTTATCCAGGTCAAGGTGTTGCCCGGGTCTTCAAGGAATC
>JAXHTA010000502.1:0-2856 GCA_034190285.1 Thermodesulfobacteriota bacterium
CAGAAAAGCCATGCTATTTTCAGGATTTCACCGTATTTTAGGTAAATCGTCAATAAGAATTTGGCAAATGACCCCAAAGCGTAGCGCCAGGGTCATTTGCTTAATTGCTACAATTCCCGAGGAGTATGTGAAGGCAAGAGATCCACATGGCCCACTGAATAGGAGGGTATACCCTTTTCAGACATGGAGATTGAGGTACAGTTTATAGTAAGAGCATCGGTGCTAGAGAGCTGGGATTTCTTGCTGGATCCGGTGAAGATCAGTTCCTGCATTCCGGGGTGCGAGAGATTAGAAGTCATTGATGCGAATAACTACAGGAGTATTATCAAGGTGAAGGTGGGTCCAATTCCTGCCAGGTTCAAGATCAAAAGTACTATAAATGAGATTAAAAGGCCTTACAGTTTGGTGTCTGTTAGTAAGGGGGTGGATACGGGAAAGGCCGGCTTCTTGAGCATGAAGACCATGCTGAATCTAAGGGAGCTGTCTGAAGACAGGACCGAGATAACCGGGAAATCAGAGGTAAATCTAATTGGAAGGCTATCAACGTTTGGGGACAGGATCATAAGGGCAAAAGCAAAGCAACTCATTGAAGAGTTCAAAGAGCAACTCTGTGTCAAATTGGAGAAAGGGGGTGGATAGGAATGAAGAATTTTGAGTATTTCAAGCCAGACAATATTGGAGAGGCCTGCTCTTTGCTGTCAAAATACACAGCTGAGGCCAAGATAATCGCAGGAGGCCAGTCTTTGCTCATCATGATGAAGGAAAGGATGATTACCCCTTCATACCTTATTGATATCACTAATATTCCAGGCTTAGACCACATCCAATACGATGACAGAGAGGGCCTAAGGGTTGGCGCCTCTACAACCCATAGGGCAATAGAAACTTCGCCATTAATCAAAGAGAGATTCAATATTTTGTCTGAGGTTGAAAAAGTCATTGGGTCTATTCAAATAAGAAACGTGGGCACTATTGGAGGAAATCTCTGCCATGCTGACCCATGTGGAGACCTTGCCCCTTTGCTAATTGCTTTGGATGCAAAGGTAAAACTGGCGGGTACGGAAGGAGAGAGGGTCATTCCTTTAGATGGCTTTTTTGTAGATTATTTCGAAACTGCCCTTAGAGAAGACGAGATCCTCACAGAAATTCAAATTCCTCCTCCTTTGCCGTATAGTGGCAAGTGGTATCAGAAATTGAGCCCAAGGGAAACGGATAGTGCGGTTGTTGGAGTTGCAGTGGTCGTGAGCTTGGATTCACCGAATGGGGTATGTCAGAAAGCAAGGATAGTCCTGGGAGGGGCGGGGCAGATTCCGTTCAGGGCTGAAAAGGCGGAAATGGGATTAAAAGACGTCAGCGTTACTGAAAAGCTAATAGAGGAGGCCGCAAGAATCGCAGGGAAAGAGGCCAACCCCATCTCAGATCTCAGGGGATCTGCGGAATACAAAAGGGCAATGATAGAGCTATTGACAAAAGAAGGAATAGAAAGGGCCTGTGAAAGCGCCAGAGAATGGCAGAAAAACGGAAGGAGGTGACAGCGTTGAAAAAGAACATCAAACTAAGAGTAAATGGGACACCCTATGAAATGGAGATAGAGCCGAGAATTACGCTGGCCGAGCTTTTAAGAGAAAGGCTTTTTCTAACAGGCACAAAAATGGCTTGTGAAAGCGGTGTCTGTGGAGCTTGCACTGTAATTCTCAATGGAAAGGCGGTAAAGTCATGCCTTATTCTAGCTGTGAAGGCGGATGGCAAAGAGGTTTTAACCATCGAGGGCCTGGCATCTGATGTTGATAATCTCCACCCATTACAGGCCTCCTTTATTAGAAACGGGGCAATACAGTGCGGTTTTTGCACGCCGGGGTTGATTCTTTCGGCAAAGGCGTTCATTGATGAAAATCCGAGGCCGAATGAAGAGGACTTGAGGGCTGCTCTCGTTGGGAATCTATGTCGCTGCACTGGATATGTAAAGCCGATTAAGGCGATCATGGAAGTCACAAGGGCCAAGAACGAAGGGAGGTGATGAACATGGAACTGTCTTCAAGTGTTGGCAAAGGATTGCCTCGTGTAGATGCCCTAATGAAGGCTACCGGCAAGGCTATTTATAGTACTGACATGGAGCTTTCCAATATGTTAAATGGCAGCATATTGGGAAGTATATATCCACATGCAAGGATCATGAGAATTGACACAAGCAGGGCGGAAAGACTATATGGCGTCAAAGCAGTTATAACTGCGAAAGATGCCCCAGCGGTAATATGGGGGTTCATGTTAAAAGACCAGCCTCTGCTTGCCCGTGAAAAGGTCAGGTTCATCGGCGAACCTATAGCGGCAGTTGCCGCAATTGACAAGGAAACGGCGTCAGAGGCCCTGGACTTAATAGAGGTAGAATATGACGAGTTGCCCCCACTCTTTGATCCTGAAACGGCCATAAATTCGGATGCCGTCCGGATTCACGATGAAGTGGACAGTTACGTGACTATATGGCCATTGATCCGGTATGGGAACGTGAGTTCCCATGTCAGGATAAAGAGGGGTGATATAGAGCGAGGTTTTGAGGAATCGGATTTTCTGTTCGAGGACAGATTCACCACACCTATGCAGCATCATGGCTATATGGAACCCCACGCCGCAACGGCCTACGTTGATCCTACAGGAAAGGTCACTGTATACACCACCACACAGGCCCCTTTTATGGTCCGGTTGGAGCTGGCGGAGACTTTGGAGTTGCCGTTGAATAAGATAAGGGTTGTAACCACTGAGGTAGGAGGAGGTTTTGGCGGTAAGACAGATATCCTTGTTGAACCACTAGCGGCTTTGCTGGCTCGAAAGGCTTCCTTACCCGTCAAGATAGTTCTGACC
>JAXHTA010000503.1:0-2854 GCA_034190285.1 Thermodesulfobacteriota bacterium
ATCGATTTCGCCCGGCTTTTCCGATAGACGTCTTTTCGTGATCCAGATTGCCGACCTGACCAATGGTTGCTTTGCAATCCAAAAGAACCATTCGCACTTCCCCCGAGGGGAGTTTGACCTGAGCATACCTCTCTTCTTTGGCCATTAATTGAGCATAGCTGCCCGCGCTTCTGGCCAACTGTCCGCCATGCCCAATATTCAGTTCAATATTATGAATATAAGTACCCAGTGGCATCTCCCGCAGAGGAACTGCATTACCGATCCTGATTTCGGCTCCCAAACCTGAAACGACCCGATCACCCACTTGAAGTCTGTTGGGTGATAGAATATAGCGCTTTTCCCCATCTACATAATGCAGCAGGGCAATATTGGCCGAACGATTAGGATCATACTCAACCGAAGCCACCATGGCTGGGATTCCATCTTTGTCCCTTTTGAAATCGATAATCCTGTATTGACGTTTATGGCCTCCACCCCTGTGACGTATCGTCATACGACCCGACGAATTTCTACCGCCCGTCTTCTTCAGTGGCCTTAGTAATTTCTTTTCAGCCTTACCGTGAGTTATTTCCTCAAACGTCAAATAACTCTGGAATCTTCTCCCTGGTGAGGTTGGCTTAATCGCCTTAACGCCCATTAGTCTGCTCCATATAACACGGCCCACTCAATGATATGAGAAAAACACTGACCATCATTATTCCACCATCGATAGCCAACTCGATTCACATCCCCTCGAAAAACTCGATGTTTTCACCCTGCGCCAGCTTAACGATCGCCTTCTTCCAGTCAGGCCGCTTACCTACGCTCTTTCCCATCCTGCGTCGTTTTCCCCGAACATTAATAATTTTCGCATCTAAGGCCTTTGTCTTAAAAAGACTCTCAACAGCCCGCATTATTTCAATCTTATTGGCCTGTCTATGCACCTTGAAGGAAACCTGATTGGATTCGTTTTTCTGCAGAGTTGACTTTTCGGTAATATGTGGCTCTTTAATCACTTGATAGATATCCACTTAGGAAACCAATGCCTCCTCTATCTCTGTTATGACGGATTTCTCCATAAAAAGGTGATCGTGTTTCAGAATATCGTAAACATTGAGCCCCTGATGCCGCATTACCTTGACAAATGGAACATTCTGAGACGACTTCTCCAGGTTCACCGATTTGTCCCGAGTTACGATCAGTGCCTTCTTCACTTCAAAGTTCTTCATCACTCTCACGAAGTTCCTTGTCTTCGTATCCGGAAGGCTGAAATCATCAATCACGATTAGCTGATCTGTATGAACCTTATCTGTCAACGCCATTCGCAAGGCGGCCCTTTTCACCTTTTTGGGAACCTTCTGGACATATTTCCGCGGAATCGGGCCAAAAGCCACCCCACCTCCTCTTCTTGTCGGAGAAGAAGCGGAGCCGGCCCTCGACCGGCCGGTGCCTTTCTGGCGATAGAGTTTTGTCTTAGAACCTTTCACATCTGAACGACCCTTAGCGGCAGCAGTTCCGGACCTGCGACCAGACATCTGGCTAATCACGACTTGGTGAAGGATATGGTTTTTTATAGGAACATCAAAAATCACTTCCTTCAGTTCCACTTCAGAAACCTTTTCCCTTTTAAGATCATATACATCCACAACAGTCATTAACTGCCCCATATTATTCTACATTTCTTCAGTTTATCAAGTTGGTCGGCTCAAGACCACATGAACAGGGCGAACTCAATAAACTCAACAAATACTCATTCAGACTTTACAGATTTCAACAAGGCTGTTGCGGCTTCCCGGTACAGCCCCCCTTACCAAGACCACATCCATTTCGGGTCTCACGTCCACCACTCTAAGGTTCTTTATTGTGACGCGCTGAAATCCCATTCTGCCGGGAAGTTTCTTCCCTTTCTGGACCTTCCCTGGTGTAGCGCTGCATCCGATTGAACCGGGAATCCTGTGCGAACGGGAACCGTGAGTCTTTCTTCCCCCGGAAAAACCCCATCTCTTCATTACTCCGGTGAATCCTCTTCCTTTGCTGATACCACTTACATGAACAAAATCGCCGCTACTAAATATGTCCGATCTAAGCTCTTGCCCAAGCTCAAAGGCATCCACATCGTCAACCCGAATCTCTTTCAAGTAGGCAAAAGGTTTGCCCCCTGCAGCCTTGAGATGACCTCTCAAAGGTCTGTTCACCCTGCTCTCCTTTTGGGGTCCGTACCCAACCTGGATGGCATTATAGCCCTCCTTTTCACGGGTCTTTTTCTGTGTCACGACGCAAGGACCAGCCTTTAGGACAGTGACGGGGACACTCTTCCCTTCTTCAAGGAAATACTTAGTCATTCCTACTTTCTTACCAAAAAGCTTCTTGACCAAAGGAATTCAGCTCCAAATTAACATGCCACCAACGTGGGCGCACATGAGGTCTATGCTATAGTCTTATCTCTACATCCACACCCGCAGCCAGATTAAGCTTCATAAGCGAATCCACGGTCTGCTGGGTCGGCTCTAGGATATCCAATAAACGCTTGTGAGTTCTTATTTCAAATTGTTCTCTCGACTTCTTATTCACATGAGGGGATCTTAAGACACAGTATTTGTTTATGACTGTGGGCAGTGGAATTGGGCCTGCCACTCCCGCACCTGTATCCTTTGCCGTTTCAACAATTTCCATAGCTGACTGGTCCAGCAATTTGTGATCGTAGGCCTTCAGCCGGATGCGGATCTTTTGATTGGCTATCATGTCCCTCTCCCCTATTCAGCGATTTCACTGATCACGCCGGCACCGACAGTCCTACCCCCTTCACGAATGGCAAACCTCAACTCCTTCTCCATGGCTATCGGCATAATCAAACTAACCTCCATGGTCACATTGT
>JAXHTA010000504.1:0-2850 GCA_034190285.1 Thermodesulfobacteriota bacterium
TATATTGGCGCTTATCCTGCAGCCGGCAAAGACGTCAGACGGGCACTTCTGTGAGACAATTCGCGGCAGAGGTCCGGACATCCTGATAGTTGTTGCCTTCGGTCAGATTTTAGTTAAAGATCTTCTCGATATTCCCCGTTGGGGTGTGCTCAATATCCACGCCTCCTTGTTACCCAAGTATCGGGGCGCCGCCCCCATCCATTGGGTTATTCTAAACAATGAAGCTAAGACCGGACTGACGGCCATGCGAATGGATGAAGGCCTCGATACGGGACCAATTCTTCTTCAAGAAGAAGTGCCCATACTACCTGACGAATCAGCCGGCATGCTTCATGACCGACTTGCTCGTCTTTCGGGGGAATTTCTTATAAAGACACTAAAGGGTATTGCAGAGAACCGATTGAGCGTAATACCCCAGGACCATGGAGTTGCCACACATGCGCCGAAGATAGATCGAAGTCTGTCTCTAGTGAAGTGGGACCAGCCGGCAAGGGCCATATCAGGCCTCATTCGGGCCCTGGACCCTTGGCCTGGGGCCTTTACAACGATGGAGGGGAAGAAAATCAAGCTGTTTTCCCCAACGGTCAAAGATGATGAACGCCCGGGCATGTCGCCTGGAAGGGTGACAGGATTTATGGAAGGCGCATTGGCTGTGGAGACAGTTAAGGGCATCATACTAGTTGGGGAACTCCAGATGCCGGGGAAAAAGAGACTGCCTGCAAGCGATTTCTTGCGAGGGTTTCGGTTGGATAAGGGAACCCTGTTAGGTAGATAAGGAGACAAAATGAAAGGGTTGCCCCGCCTAGGCCGTTACAGAGCTATGCAGCGGAGGGCGGATGTAGGGGTCTTCACCGGTGTAGAGGAGTCAGACAGATTCAACAATTCCTCCCAGTTGCCCCAAAAGAGGACTTTCATTTTCCTCTTGCTTGTCACCTGCGTGGTTCTAGTTGGTATGGCCATCCTGCTCTGGTGGGTTCCATATGTGGGCCTTGCTAACATCCATCCCAATCTACCTATCATCTTGGCTGTAGTTTTCGGAGGTCTGGTCTTATTCGGTTTTGGTGGTGCTTTAACCCTCGTCTTTACAATCATCAGGGGAAAGAACCTCTTCTTTAATCGCCGTATCCGGGGCGGGGTCATCCGGATACTGTTTCCCATTTTGGTGAGCGTTGGGAGGTTCTTGGGAATCAGTAAGGACGAAGTCAGGAGATCTTTTATCGCCATCAACAATCAGCTGGTCTTGGCCGAGGCCGGAAAGGTGAAGCCGGAAAAGCTTCTTATTCTACTTCCTCACTGCCTTCAGAACCATGAGTGCAGTGTAAGAATCACCGGAGATGTGGACAACTGCAAGGCCTGCGGCAAATGCAAGATAAAAGACCTGGTAGCCCTGTCGGACAAGCATCATGTATCAATGTCGGTGGCCACCGGGGGGACGTTGGCCAGAAGGATTGTTGTGGAGAAGCAACCCGAAGTCATTATCGGAGTAGCGTGCGAGCGAGATCTTACAAGCGGGATTCAAGATAGTTACCCAACCCCTGTTTTCGGCATCATGAACCAAAGGCCCTTTGGACCTTGCTATGATACCGATGTGGATCTTGAACTCGTTGAAAAAGGGATGACAACTTTCTTGGGGTGTGAAGTCAATGATGCCGAGGGATCTGGCCCTGTCAGCGCTAAACAGTCTTGATCATAGCCCGGGGTTTTCAGAGCGATTTCTGAAGCGCGCATTTCACAGGGAACCGTTCATGAGTGAACGGGATCGGGCCTTTACGATTCACCTGGTTCAGGGAGTTCTTCGTTGGCGACTTCGGCTTGACTGGATCATTAAACGGGCGGTGCACTTTCCCTTTGGCAAGATTGAACTTCGGATTTTGAATATCCTCCGTATTGCCCTTTACCAGATATTTTCTATGGATCGGGTTCCGGAATCCGCTGCTGTAAACGAGGCGGTCAAGCAGGCAAGGGCTGGAGGAAAGGGACATATGGCTGGCTTTGTCAACGGTATCCTTAGAAATATCTGCCGCGAAAAGGATCATATTTCTTTTCCTGACCGTGAAAGTAATCAAGTGAGTTACCTGTCGGTATTTCACTCCTATCCCATATGGCTGGTAGAGAAATGGATAAGGGAATTGGGAATTGACTCGGCGGAGAGCCTTCTGGCGGCCGGGAACCGGATATCTGATTTGGTTATCAGAACTAATTCCATAAAGATCAGCCGTCAGGGCCTGATCAGTCGCCTGGAAGAGGAAGGCGTGTTCGCCAGCCCAACGCCTTATTCCCCCGAGGGTATCAGGATAAAAGGTCTTAAAGGTCCCGTAAACAGTTTGAATTCGTTTAAAGAAGGCCTATTTCAGGTGCAGGATGAGGCTGCTCAGGTCTGTTCTCATCTGCTATTTCCAAGATCTGGGGAGTTCATTCTTGATATTTGTGCCGGACTGGGGGGGAAATCAACCCATTTGGCTCAACTCATGGGAAATGAGGGAAGGGTCCTATCGATTGACACGAACCATATCAGACTGGTAACACTTGGACAAGGGTTACGCCGCCTTGGGACTGATTGTGTTCGGCCGATTGTTGCGGATGCCTGTGCGCACCTTTCTTACCTGCTTCGATCTTCTTTCGATAAGATTTTCATTGACGGACCATGTTCGGGGCTGGGTACCATTTCCAGGCACCCGGACGGGAAGTGGGCCAGATGTGAAGAAGATATCAATCGGCTCCACACTCTGCAATTGAAGATACTAAATGAAGCAGTTCCCCTCCTCAAGAAAGGGGGTAAAATGCTTTATGCAACCTGTACAATATCAAAGGAAGAGAACGAGGACGTTATCGGAGATTTCCTGGCACAGA
>JAXHTA010000505.1:0-2849 GCA_034190285.1 Thermodesulfobacteriota bacterium
GCGCCTTTGGAGGTCCGTCAAATAAGAGGAAGTCTATCTCCATCAATACCAAACGGTCTCTGAGGCCCGCAATGGCCTGTCTAAATATTTCCGGTTCTACAATATGGAGAGACTCCATCAGTCCTTGGGGTATTTACCCCTTATGAGATATATGTCAAAGAACAAGCAAAAATTAACCCTGTGCAGGCTTCAACAATACACCATATACAACCCTGTTTCTTGTCTTGACAATGGGGAGTACCTCACCTTTCATGTCTCGGTTATCGCCTTCATTTTGGAATAGCGGAAAGAACTTTCAAACAGAGGGGGTATAGCCACTTATTGTTTTGCCTTGAATGTGAATGCTATCTGGGATGGTTCTATATCAACAATGGATATCCTGTCGTTGGAAATAGAAATATGGTCACGGTTGACCGGAAAGGTGGTTTGTCCAAATTGAGCCAGCGAAAGGTCCATTTCTGCCAGGACGTTTTTTTCACTCAAGGTGCTTGCATCTTTTCGAAGACCCCGAACCCTGATTTCAATCATAGGATTCACGGGTGCAATGACATCCATTTGGGAAGGCATATTTCTAAATCTTAATGGAACGTTGAGAGACACCTCAAAATCTTGTTGACCCGCCAAGAGAAGCCACAGGATACTAATCACAAACAGGGTCACTACCTTGGCGTAGCATCGGTTCACAAGGAAAAACCTGATCTTATCCGGCCATCTTTTTCTCGGAGGGCTGAAAGGTGTGGTTGCCTCCAGGATCAGCTGGACAAGCCTTTGAGGGTCATCTGCACGAATCATTTCATTCTTGCGCGCCAGAGAAACTTCCCCGCGTTCCTCAGACACTACCACCACCCACGCATCACACCGTTCAGTAAGGCCTAAAGCCGCCCTATGCCGTGTGCCCCATTCTTTTGGCAGCCTTTCATCCGGGCTAATGGGGAGGTAACTGGCAACCTGTGTCAACCGGCCATCCTGGATCAAGACAGCTCCATCATGCAAAGGAGATTCTTTTTGAAAGATACTCATCAACATTTCAAAATTGGGTTCTCCTTCCAATAGCTGGCCTTGTGTAATACTCTCACGTACTCTGTCTCTCCGTTCGATAATGATTAAAGCGCCAATTCTCTTTTTGGCCAATGCAAAGACGGCCTGAGCAAACTGCTGAATCCATTCTTCCGGCCTGGTTATTTTCTTCAGACCTAATACCTGGAGGGGATTAACTCGTTCCAGGGCCTGGCGAATCTCCGATTGAAAAAGAATAACGAGGAGTATGATCAGTACCTGCCATAGGATCTGAAACGCCCAGGTTGTCAGGAAAAGTCCCCAGGCGCGGGCCACCGTAAAGACAATACCTAACACTAAAAGTCCAACCAATGCTTTAAAGGCCTTTGTCTCTCTGAACCAGAAATATAAATGGTAGGCAACTACTGTAAGGAAAAGAATATCCAGCAGATCCTGAAATCGGAGGTTGGCTATGATGGCAAATATTTTCATTTTTCTTATAAGAAGGGCTCCAATCGCTTCTTAATAAAATCTTCCAGGCTGGAGCCATGGCCCCTTATTCCCTTTTGCTTCAGCATATCCAAAGGAATCTCGGCTCTGGCAGCTCCACGATGGCCCCCAGCCGAGCCAATATCCCCAAAAGAGCGACTTGCCACCTTCCCTGCGTCTTTCCGATACCCGTCGTTCCGAATAATGATAATAACCATGTCTTCATATACGCCCGAGACAAAAATCCAGCCGATACCAAGGACTTTGAAGAAAAAATCAGCAACCTGAACACAAATATCTGCATTTGGAACCTTGCCCATATGAGTGTAAATAACTTCATCCGTTACGACACGATTCTTGATGGCCGCCGCAAAATAATCTAGTTCGCCTGGTCTCAACTCCGCTTTCTCGATTTTTTTCAAAAGATTCATGTTTGCATACTGGAGTAGATAATGAAACTGATTGATATCGTCTTCGATGCCAGAACGTTCGAAGTCTGCGGTATCTGTTTTTATACCATATAGAAGAGCAGTGGCTAATTTCATGGAGGGCGTTATCCCGCCTGCCCGGAGGTATTCTGTCAGAATTGTAGAATTGGCACCATATTTTGGGCGAATATCTATGTAGGATGCCTTCGAAGTTTTTTCATGTGGATGGTGATCTATAATTGCGTCGAAGGTAAGCGATTCAAGCATTTCAAAATGATGGGGCTGCGAATCGACCAGAACGCGGTGAGAGAAACTCTCTGGATCTGTTGTTTCAAATTCGACCATGGGTATCTTCAGAAGCTCCACCATGGCAAGATTATCCAGACGTTTGATTTCTTTTGTGCGGGCAATCGTCATTCTGTAAACATGTTTCCAGAGCAACCGCTTCATTGCCAATGCGCTGGCCATGGCATCGGGGTCTGGATTGATAAGGATCAGTATGTTGGCATTGCTTTCAAATAGTCTTCGAAAGACTTGCACCCGATTTCGGGTAGACTTCAATATGGTCTTGGTCTTTTTTGAATCCATAAACACTTTATATTTCGCTTATATAAACCCTTCAAGCGTAAGTTCTCAAAAAGTCCGGGAATACAAAAGGGCCATGTAGGTCTCTTTTTTAAAGGCCGCAAAGTTTTGCCTCATTTTATGGAACGGCGGTGTTGCCGTAAAATTCATCCGAGGACAGCCCCATAGGAGGCCCACTCAATAAGCGGCCGCCCTTTCCGCCTGTACTGAGGTAGTATTTAATTACCCAGGGGGCGTGAACGTGCGGCGTAAGAATTTATGTTGCGGCCTTTAAAAAAGAGACCCACATGGCCCTTGGATAGGAGGATATACCCGGACTTTTTGAGAAGTTACCTTCAAGCAAGATCTAAT
>JAXHTA010000506.1:0-2848 GCA_034190285.1 Thermodesulfobacteriota bacterium
CGAAATTCCCTCTCCACCTTTCAGGGGGAGAGGGATAGGGTGAGGGGGTTCAAATAAAGTATTTTCCATTTTGATACCCCGTAGCTTGCTGCGGGGTAGTTCATTCGGTTTTAACCAACAATACCTGGCCGGGAAAAATAGTGGTCCGCGGGGTCAGGTTATTGAGACTGAGGAAATCAGAAAGTTCCATCTGGTGTTTGCGGGCGATCATGTAAGGTGAATCTCCTTTCAAAACCCTATAAGTCTCGGTTTTCACCTTTTCATGAGCGGCCAAACCTTTGGGGAGCATAAGGACCTGCCCGACTTGCAGGCGGGTATCATTTAGTTGATTCAAGGACTGAATGGCCCTGGTCGTGGTTCCAAATCGTCTGGCGATCTTCCAGAGAGAATCTCCTTTCCGGACCACGTACTCCATAAACTTCCCCTTTGACTTTGGTCCGGAGGCTACAGCCGAAGTCTTACTTGAGGATATGTGTATCTTACTGGTAGGGATCTTGAGTTTCCACCCGGTTCTAATATATCCACTGCTTTTTAGTCTGTTTAGCGCCATAATAGATCTGACACTCGTCCCATATCTGCGTGCGATAACAGAAAGGGACTCTCCCTTTTTCACTTTGTGCCTCACATAGGTCGGAGTTGGAGGCCGCCACACGGGTATATCACCCAACTTGGAAAGTAGCAGTTTGCCCTTTCCCAGGGGTAATTTGAAGACATAGGGCCTACTGGGAGTTGAATTACGTCTCAATTCGGGATTCAAATCCCTCAAGACCTCGTAGGGTACTTCCAGATGTTTTGACATTGTTTTCAGGTGAACCTGCTTATTAATGGTAACACGCTCGGTATGGAGTTCCTGTTCTACTGGAGGGAGTGTAATGCCGTGGGTCTCCGGATCATTCAAGATGTGCAAAACCGCCAAGAACTTTGGCACATAGAAGGCCGTCTCTTCGGGAAGTACTCCGTAGAGGTCCCAGAAATTGTCAAGGTAATTGATCTTCTGGGCCCGGATACGTTTCAAGACTGTCCCTTCTCCACAGTTATAGGCGGCCAGAACCGTGTCCCAGTCGCCGAAAATCTGGTGCAGCTCTTTCAAATAGGCTATAGCCGCCCTTGTGGATTTTTCAGGGTCCATCCTCTCATCGACCCATTGATCCCTTTTCAAACCGAATTTGTATCCGGTTGAGGCTATGAACTGCCAAAGCCCGAGGGCCCTTGCCCTTGAAAGGGCCCTTACCTTGAACCCGCTTTCAATAAGAGGCAGCCATGAAAGCTCCTCTGGCAGTCCCGCTTCCTTGAGCGATTTTAGGATGGCCGGCCGATATTTTCCTGAACGACTATAAGCCCTTAGAAAGAAATTCTTCTCCCTTCCTTTGAACAGACTCAGAGCCCTTTCCACATGCTTGTTCATCACAAGAGGGATAGCTTTGGAGTTGCCGTCTGCTACCGTGAACCGGGAAGAGTAGACTTCCATAATCCGCCTGGATATTGTAAAACGCAAGTCTTCTCTTTGCTGCAATATCTCCGGATCGCCTTTTGGATTGACCTCCAGAATCAGGGAATAAGCCTGATCAAGGGCGTCGATGGCATTGTCCAGATCCCCCTGTTCCCAGAAATCATTTGAAGTCCGGCAAAACTCCAGGGCCGAATCAAGCGCTTCCTGGTCGGATCTTTTTGGGATCTTCGGAACCAGGGAAGCCGGAGCGCTTACAGCGATGGGGGCCTGATCGGATCCCGTTTCTTCAACGACCTTCTCCTGAACTCTTTGTTCCCCGGTCTTGACATAACATGTCTCGGTAAGACAGCCGGGGCAGATGGAAAGGACAAAAGCAGCAACTAACACCTTGACGCCTACAGCATATTCAACACACCGGTTCCGTCTGAGCAAGGCGCGGAGATGGAAGAAAGGGTCATTTGACGATCGGGTAAGAAACTTAGGCATTTCAGATAATGATCTACAGGACAACTTTGAATTCATATTGGCTTTTCTCCGCAGACCTTGGATCTAATTCCATGTCGTGCACAATTAGTAATGGGCCTTGAAATCGGTAGTTTTGACGTCAAGGGCGTCGACTTTTTAAGGAAGGGAGTATAGAGAATGGCTCTTATATGGTCAAGTGATTATAAGAGTGGGCGGGATGTCCAGGTCCTCCGGAAAGGTCTACAATGAATCACGCGCCTTTCATTTGCTTTAAAAGGCCCAGGAGTCTATCCTCATCATTCAATTCAGGATAGTCAATTATTCTTTCCACGAGTTCGTCCAAGACCCGACCCACCTCCGGTCCTGGTGGAATGCCTAAGACCTCCATCACCTTATGGCCGTCAATGGCCAGGTCGTTTGGCTTGATTGCTATCTGGCCCGTAATATGGACCTTGACTCTGGCTTCAAGCTCGCTCAGGTGATCCAACTTGTCATGCTTCAGACCGTGCGCCTGGATATCTGCACGACGCAGGGCGATAAGGTCCATGATTTGCTCAAGCCCCACACGGCTTATGAGACGCCTTACCGCAGCGTCACTCCATTCCGAATCATAGGCGATCATGTGGTGCCTGACAAGGTTTGTCACCTTCTCGATCATCTCCTTGCTGAACCTTAGCCTACCCATAATCTCCATGGCCAATACAGCGCTGGCCTTTTCATGTCCGTGAAATCGCCATGTCCCATCCATCTTCTTCCTCACGCGTGGTTTGGCGATATCGTGAAACAGGCCTGTCAGTCGTAGGAGAGGGACAGGCATCACCCTGTCAACCGTTTCCAAAATATGCCTGAAGATAGTGTATTGGTGGCATGTGTTCTGTCTCCTGCCATAGCCTTCAAGGAGTTCAGGGAGAACAGATTGTAGGATATTGCACC
>JAXHTA010000507.1:0-2848 GCA_034190285.1 Thermodesulfobacteriota bacterium
TCTCCCCTTTAAGGGCCTCCAGAGCCACCTTGGCCTTAAAAGCCCCATCATGGCCCCTTCGTATACTCTTCGTCATAGCTCGCCTCCTTGCTTAGGATGGCAGGCTAACATCCACCTTATTCCATTGTCCAGTTTTTGGGGAGTATTATAGATATTTCAAAATATCAATCATTCTTTCCTACTGTAAACCTAATAGCACCGTAAATATTTTCATGATCGGTATCGATCGGGATAGGAGCCAGCCTCAGTATTGGGGATGTCCCTAATTCCACGCACATTCCACATTTAAAAGATCATTTCAAGTATTTAATTGCTGAATTAATTCACCCGCGAAAACAATTCCATCAATATTCAATTTAAAAAAACGTGTTTGACATAAATGGACAAGGAACTATATTCTAATAACAGAATATACAAGGACGACAAAATATGAAAAACTTCATCAAGGTTATGAAGGCCCTTTCGGATACCAACCGGGTCAAGATCGTTAAAATGCTCCAGCACAAGTTAATGTGTGTTTGCGAAATCCAGGAGGCACTTCACATATCACAGTCCAGTGTCTCAAAACATCTCAAGATACTTGAAGAGGCTTCTCTTGTAGCTTATAAAAAAGACGGTCTTTGGGTAAATTATTATATTACGGATGGGATGGAATCCCCATACGCATCCAGCCTTATGGGAAATCTCCGGCACTGGCTGGAAAATGAGCCCGAAATCACGGATCTGATCAAACGGCTTCCCCATATCCGAAGAGAGGAAGTCTGTAGGAGATAACGATAATTTTTGATCTTTTGATATCTATAAATCGGGATATAGATATTTGAATGGGGCTGGTTTTTTTCAATACTCATAAGGATATAGGAAAAAATACCCCGGCTCTTGAGATATTTATTGATGAAAGAACGAACCAAACTGATGATTATCGTGCTGGCGTTTATGGCAGCTTACTATATTCCCTGGAAGCATGCAACGATTCGCCAATCGGGCCTTGAAGCTTTCATGATGCTCCAGGAATACGCACGGGAACACGTTCTAACTTGTCTGATCCCCGCTTTTTTTATCGCTGGAGCCATTGCCGTCTTTGTCTCTCAGGCATCAGTCCTGAAATATTTTGGGGCCCAGGCACGCCAGATACTTTCCTATTCAGTGGCTTCGGTCTCCGGTGCGGTCTTGGCAGTCTGCTCCTGTACGGTGCTGCCTTTATTTGCAGGAATCTAAACCCGCGGAGCCGGAATTGGTCCGGCCACGGCCTTTCTTTACTCCGGACCGGCCATTAATGTTCTGGCCATCGTTCTTACAGCCAGGATACTTGGATGGCAACTGGGCCTCGCCCGGGCTGTTGGGGCTGTAATCTTTGCCATTTTGACCGGGCTTCTCATGGCTTGTTTCTTCAGGAAAGACGACGCTGCCCGGACAGCAGGACAAATATATTTCCCGGATGAAGCGGAGAAAGGCCGGACCCTCACCCAGGATGCTTTTTTTATGCTGACACTGGTACTGATCCTCATTTTTGCCGCCTTTGCAAAACCGGTTGAAGGGTCAACGGGGCTTTGGGCTGTTATGTTCTCGGCCAAATGGTATATTACAACCGGCCTGCTCATCGTTCTTGGTTTTATGCTAAAGGGCTGGTTCGTCAAAAACGAAAGAGTAACCTGGGTGCAGTCCACCTGGGGGTTCATGAAGCAAATCTTTCCCCTCTTGAGTGCCGGTGTCCTC
Organism: Thermodesulfobacteriota bacterium; assembly: GCA_034190285.1. Lineage (GTDB taxonomy): Bacteria > Desulfobacterota > DSM-4660 > Desulfatiglandales > Desulfatiglandaceae > JAXHTA01. The sequence continues at coordinate 1,717 of JAXHTA010000507.1, forward strand.
GTAGCCGGTTTCATGCTAGGTCGTCCGGGGCATTCTGCTTTAATCCCTGAGCATTACATCCGATTCCTGGTTGGCGGAAATTCCATCCAGGCAAATTTCTTTGCTTCGGTCTCCGGGGCGCTGATGTATTTTGCAACACTGACAGAGGTACCGATTCTTCAAGGCCTGATAGGAGCCGGCATGGGTAAAGGGCCTGCCCTCAGCCTCCTTCTTGCCGGTCCGGCATTGTCTCTCCCCAACATGCTGGTGATCGGCGGTGTGATGGGGGTCAAGAAGACAGCGGCCTTTTGTGTCATTATTATTGCCCTGTCCACTATTGCCGGTATGACCTACGGATGGATAGCCGGCTGAACATTCGCCGCAAAAGCGCTACGGGCGCAGAAAAATATAGCCTAAAAAATAGTATGAGGAAGACAATTATGGAAATCAAAATATTAGGGCCCGGATGTCCCAGGTGTGAAACAGCCAAAAAGAATGTGGAAGAGGCGGTGACCGAGTCAGGATTGAAAGTCAATATTACAAAGGTCACCGATACTATGGAAATAGCCAAACATGGTGTGTTCGGCACTCCGGCTGTTGTTGTGGACGGCGAGGTCAAGAGCGTCGGCAAGATACCAACAAAGGATGAAATCGAAGGCTGGATAAAGAAAAAATGACGTAAGCAAACGATGCGTTGAAAGATATGGGAAATCGTAAAGATAAGATATACGATTTGTTTATGGAAAAAGACACCGAGCTTGCCAAAGGGGAAAGCGTAAAAGATTGATCCAGTGAGGTTTAAAGGAGGATTAGGAATGAGATCTTGTTTACTGTGCCAGCTGATTGCAGGAGTAGCGTTTCTGCTGCTAACGGTCGGATCATCATTTTCTGACGAGCATTCCCGTGATTTAAGTAAAGTGCCGGTTCAAGGCATGGTAACTATGATCGATCTGGGAGCTAAAAAATGTATTCCCTGTAAAATAATGGCACCGATCTTGGAGAAGATGGAAAGAGTCTATCGAAGTAAGGCAGCTGTCGTGTTCATTGATGTGTGGGAAAATCGTGAGCAGGCAAAACGATTTGGCATCCAGGCTATTCCGACACAGATCTTTTTTGACTCTGAAGGGAAAGAAGTCCATAGACATGTGGGCTT
>JAXHTA010000508.1:0-2846 GCA_034190285.1 Thermodesulfobacteriota bacterium
CTCGGAGGTATGATCAATCAACGCTATGGAGGGAAATATAACAAGAAGAATATTATAATTAAATGTAGTTCCAATGCAGTAACTAAACCTCGGATTAACAACAAATGACCCCCAAAGAACTCCAACAACTAATCGCCGAAGTCCAAAAACGCCAAAGCGAGTTTGACCATGTAGAGGTAAAAACCGCTCGCGGTGGAACTCCAAGAAGACTATATGAGCCTGTATCAGCCTTCGCCAATCGCACCGGCGGTGGTGTAATCCTCTTCGGCCTGGATGAATCAAAAGATTTTTCAATTGTTGGTGTTGGAGATGCTCACCGGCTCCAGGAAGAAATCACCCACCTTGCTTCTGATAACATGGAACCGGCCTTAAGACCTCAGTTCTTGTTTGATGAAATTGAAGATGAAGCTGTCGTTGCTGTGGAAATCGAGGAGGTTCCGGCAGCACAAAAGCCATGTTTCTACAAGCAGGCAGGCCTGCCGAAAGGCGCCTACCTTCGCGTAGGGAACACCAATCGTCAAATGACCGAGTATGAGGTCTTCGGGTATCTCAGCGGTAGGGCTCAGCCTACTCACGATGAAGAAATCGTTCCTGATGCAACCATGGAAGACCTTGATAAGGCTCTGTTGGACGACTACCTGGCACGACTGAGGAGATACCGACCTCAGGCATCATTCCTGGAAGGCTCGCAGGAAGAAGTCTTGATCCGTTTACGGGTCATTGGGCTTGATGACGATTTGGCGAGGCCGACTGTTGCAGGACTTTTAATGTTTGGGAAGTATCCTCAAGAATTCTTTCCCCAGATGATGATTACTTTCGTTCAATACTATGGAACTACAGAGGATGAAAGGACACCGAAAGGCGCTCGGTTTGTGGATAACCGTCGATTCGAAGGCCATATTTCTGAGATGGTCGAAGAAGTTGAGGCATATGTTCTTAGCTCAATGCGAAAATCGTCTTTAATTGAAGGTATGTTTCGTCGAGATATCCCGGAGTACCCTCAGGAGGCCTTGAGAGAAGCCCTTGCCAATGCTATTGCCCATAGAGATTACAGCCCTTATGCGCGGGGCAGCCATGTGCAAATCAGCATGTTTGCCGACCGGTTGGAGATTCAGAGCCCGGGAGGCCTATTCGGGAATGTCACATTGGAAAATCTGGAGGAAGAACATTCCACCCGAAACGCCCGGCTTATGCGCATGATGGAAGACATGCACATTGTGGAAAATCGTGGCAGTGGCATCAGAGCTATGCTCATGGTTATGAGGGAAGCCAATCTGGAGCCTCCAGGGTTTGATGATCGTCGGTCCTCATTCAGAGTGACTTTCCGTAATCATACCCTTATGAATCCAGAAGCTATTGCCTGGTTGAATCAATTCTCTGATATTTCATTGGATGACCGTCAGCGTCTAGCGCTCGTTTATCTTCGACAGCGCCGCCGGATCACAAACAGCGATTATCGCCGGCTGAATCATGTCGATTCAACGGTCGCCAGCCAGGAGCTGCGCGGATTGGTCCAAGCTGGTCTAATTGAGCAAAAAGGAGTGGGCCGGTGGACCACGTACACGTTAAAGACACCCATAGAGATCTTAATGGAGCATAAACCCAAAGAGCCTCAAAAAGAAGGAGATCAAATCCTGGCATATGTTAAACGAAATGGATCAATCAACAATATGGAATGTCAGAAATTACTTAACGTCAACCGTAAGCATGCATGGTACCTTTTGAATAAACTATGTAAAACCGGGAAGTTAGGTATTGAGGGCAAAGGAAGATGGAGCACTTATCGCATTAAATAATTCTATGCCTAATTTTTTCCCTAAATTTAGGCATAGAATTAGGTATAGAAAAAGCAACCGTTTCCCTGATTGTCTTAAAGTCCAAACAAAAATTTCAGCACCATTCATACAGTTAATAGACTTTCTATCCCGAAGAATTTAGGGATAGACCTGGAAATGGTCATGAAACATGCCTTTTAAAATCACCTCTTTACTATCAAAGAACAGGGATTATCCCCTCTCTCTTATGAATAAGAAGGCTCATGAACTGTTCCCCCGTATATGGGCATTAGGTGATTTAAAGATCCTCGAAAAACCACTGCTTGGATTTTTCTGCTCTATCAAATGCCCTGGGGATATTATCTTAAGCAGCTATGATCTGGCCCGCGTCCTACGCGATTCAGGCGTTGCTGTGATTGGCGGTTTTCATTCTCCCATAGAAAAAGACTGCCTTGATCTGCTGCATCGCGGCACTCAACCGATCGTCGTGTGCCCCGCCAGGGGCATCGAAAATATGAGGATGCGGAAGGAGTATGAAAAATCCCTTGATCAAGGGAAACTTCTTTTCTTGTCACCATTTAATAAAGATCAACATCGCCCGACAGTAAAGACATCCACTGATCGCAATTTACTGGTCGCGGCTTTGTCTGCTGTTGTTTTCGTCGCCCATGCAGGCCCTGACAGTAGGACAGAGGACTTCTGCCAAGAAATACTTTCCTGGAAAAAGCCGATCTATACCTTTGAAAGCGGCTATAATGAGAATCTTATCAAAATGGGCATTCAGTCAATGGATATTGAAAATATTTCGGGATTCGCGAAGATATTATCTGCAACTGATGAATAACATGCAGAATCATAGCCGCCTATCTTGTGGGCGTGTCGCCTGCAAAAATAGCACTCTTGTACAAAAACAATAAGGAGGGATGACTATGTCTACGATAAAAATTAAAGGGATGTCATGCAACCATTGCGTGATGGCCGTCACCAAGGCCCTCAACGAGGTGGAGGGGATTTCCAATGCAAAGGTCGATCTTGAAAAGGCCGAGGCCACCTTTGATGAGGCAGGATCAG
>JAXHTA010000509.1:0-2844 GCA_034190285.1 Thermodesulfobacteriota bacterium
GCGAGACCGTTATCTAATAACCTGAAAGGAGGTTATCATATCAATTGCCTTTTCGGATATGTAGGCTGGGGGCGGGTTCGTGTGGTGACACACGGGCTGAACTTGCCCCGACACGGTACCGAGACGGCTCGCAGATACTGCGGGTTTTACCCAGTCAGGGGTGCTTGCCGAAGCCGCAGGCCGTAGCATAAAGCGAATGGTGCAGCTTCGTAAATGGCGACCGGACGGATATAGCTGGGAGAGTCTGGTTGAGGGATAAACCCCGCTGAGCGGGGATACACGCCGATCCTCTATTTATTGGGAGAAGGCCGGAGCCATCAGGGAAGAAAAGGGCATATGCACCTGATGGGGACCCGGGGTATGGCCAATGGCATGCGGTGAAAGATAACGGAGGTAGGACCTGAGATCCCAGCGTTTCCGCAGGGCTCCAACTGCGGTAAGCATGACTCAAGTTGGGTGAAACCGGCAAGAATCGTGTTACGGACGTAGGGAAGTCGGAGTGGCCTTGAAGTGATGATGGGTAAGACAACATAACTTACCTGGAGCGTGGGGCCATACTTCGACCGCGTTTAGGCTGCGAGTTGAAATGCGAAACAGTGGATTCAATAGAGGCATGGGGATAAAGTGCGGGTTTAGGGAAACCTGGAAACAAGAATCCCACTGTGGCCGTTTGAGACGGTTGCGGCCAACAGGCGAAGAACCAAACCGTGTCGAACCATGGCTTAATGGACCTACGAGTTGCATTTTCATCTGGCAACAGTAAGAAGGCATGAGTGCTCAAGGAGCTATTAAGGTGCGCAATAAAGTTTCTGATTTGCAGTCTAAGCTGTCCCATGCAGCGAAGCAGTCGCTGGATAGGAGATTCGGAGCGCTTTACGATAAGATCTATCGTGAAGATGTAATCTGGGAGGCCTGGAAGCGGGTGAAGGCCAATAAAGGTGGACCAGGGGTTGATGAACAGGATTTCAAGTACATCGAAGAGAGCATAGGAGTAGAACAGTTCCTTAGGGAGATACGGGATGAGTTGAAAAGTGAAAGCTATAGACCATTACCCGTGCTTCGATGTTATATTGATAAACCTGGAAAACCTGAGAAGAGGCCACTGGGAATCCCCATTATAAAAGATCGTGTCTGTCAAATGGCCTGCAAGCTGGTTATCGAACCCATATTCGAGACGAACTTTCTTGAATGTTCCCATGGATTTCGACCTGGAAGGAGCGCCCATGATGCAATCAGGGTAATCGACAGGCATATTACATTCAGGGAGCAGAGCATAGTGATCGATGCGGACATAGCCGGATTTTTCGACAATATCCGGCAGGACATCTTGATGGAATTGGTCGAACGACGCATTTCAGACCCTCGCGTCTTGAGACTGATTCGTATGTGGCTTGAGGCCGGTGTGATGGAAGAGGGCAAGTACATTGAAGGGAACGGTATGGGAACTCCCCAGGGAGGAGTGGTATCCCCATTGCTCAGTAATATCTATCTACACTCGTTTGATAAAATGTTCAAGATGTCAGGGATTCCCGGAACACTGGTCAGATACGCTGATGATTTTGTAATTCTTTTGTGGCGTAATGGCAAGAAGGTGTTAAGACAGGTAGAAAGGATGTTGGGACGTCTCGGACTCAAACTGCACCCTGAGAAAACGCGTGTAGTAAGGGCAGAGGATGGGTTTGATTTTCTCGGCATACACTTTCGACTGTGCCCGGTGCGTATGAAGAATGCGAAAGTCAAGAATTACTGTGCATTATGGCCCTCAGACAGATCGATGAAACGGATAAAAGAGCGTATTAAAGAAGTGATAGGGAGACGTTACAGCCTGTCACTGGAAGAGCTGATTGAAGAGTTAAACCCGGTAATAAGGGGATGGGACAATTATCAACGTAAAGCAATGTCTGCCCGCAAACGGGTGAGAAAGCTCAATGGATTTGTCCGGGATCGTCTGCGAATATTCCTGAAGCGGAAGTATAGCGATCAATCGAGGGGCACAAGGAGAGTCCACAACGGCTTAGCCGTTCGACTGGGATTATACCAGTTCGGTTAATCGAGGTGCTTCAACGACAACGGTTACTGATAAGCACATGGGGAAGGTCGTCGGTGAGCCGTAACGGGGAAAACTCGACTTACGGTTCGACGAGGGGGCCAAGGGAATGTTGAGATAGTCAATTGCACCGAGGTTCTACTCTACAGGGCTGAAGGATGCGGCAGCGGAAAACCCGCAGAGTTTGAAGCCCGCAGACAAAGACCGTTCGGTTTCTTTTACTGACGTGTGGTGTTAGATGAGTTATTTCTTTTTGTAGGCTACTAAGAAATCTTCTACAGAGATACCAGCCTGCTTAATTGCGCTTCTGAGTGTTCCGATGGCAAGTTCTTTGTGCTTGGGGATGACACATCCTTTATGTTCCCGGCGCATAACAACATGACTCCCTTTTTGCCTTGCCTCATAGAATCCAAGCTGTTTGAATACCTTTATAGCTTCATCGCCTGTGGAGTCCGGCACGTCCTTAAGTAATCAAATAAGATGGTGGTCAACTCTTTGATTGGCTTATAGTGATTTTAAACATAAGCCAATCAAAGATTTGACCAATTCCCTATGACAGGAATAACAGGCTGGTAAAAGAGATAAGGCCCATGACCCAGGATACCACCAACCAGTATGATGGCGTCGGCAATCTTGTTGAAAAAGTGGATGCAAAGGGGCAGAAGACGGAGTATGGATATGACGATGCCGGCAGGCTGGAAGAGATAAATTATTATTCGGCAACCGATCATGAAAACCCCGTTAAGACCGTAAACGTCACCTATGATAAGGTAGGCAACCTCAAGACCTATGACGAC
>JAXHTA010000051.1:0-13066 GCA_034190285.1 Thermodesulfobacteriota bacterium
TCCCTGAACAAGAAGTCGACGGGGAAGAACTTAATGATTTCTATTTCATCGAGCAGGAGGACCCCGATAAGGCGCTCCACATTATTATGGAACTTGTGTGCAAGCGAATACCCAAGCGGTTCCATTTGGATCCCATGGAGGATATACAGGTCCTTTCACCCATGCATAAGGGGATCCTGGGAACAAAGAATTTGAACATGAGATTCCAGGATGCCTTAAACCCTTCGGATGCGGAGATAGTTCGAGGAGACAGGACCTTTCGTCTAAACGACAAAGTGATGCAGATCAAGAACAACTACGAAAAAGAGGTCTTTAACGGGGACATCGGCCTGGTGAAATCGTTGGACACGGCAACACAGGGACTAGTCGTAGACTATGACGGCAGATCGGTGGCCTATGATTATCTGGCGCTTGATGAGATTATCCTGGCCTACGCTATCTCAGTCCACAAGTCACAGGGAAGCGAGTATCCGGCAGTAGTGTTTCCCATCCTGCAGCAGCATTACCTGTTGCTCCAGAGGAATCTGATATATACGGGAGTCACCCGGGGAAAGAGACTTGTGGTTTTGGTGGGCAGCAAGAAAGCAGTGGCCATGGGGGTCAAGAATAGCAGCACTAAGAAAAGGCATACACTACTGGCCGAAAGATTAAGACGCATCTAAGATCACTTCGTTCTCCTGCATAGCCTCCTTCAGTCTTGCGGCATCCCCAATGATTCTCCCCACAATGTTGACTGCGCTTGCGGGTATGATCTTTCCTCCAGTGCTCATGGGTGTCGGTCCAAAAAAGATGCAGAAGGCTTGACCGGTGGGCCAATAACCCAGGTCTCCTGCCTCCACCTCTTCCCGGGCGCTTTCATCCAGTTCCGCTTCAACGGGAATGGAAAAGTATATCTCATCGCCCCAGGTATTGAAGGATGTTCTTATAGGCAGGGCCCCGGCCACCTTGCAGGCAGTAGGTGTGTCGTACAATTCAGCATCAAGGGCCAATTGGCCGAGTATAATCCTGATCCTCATTGTCCATGACCTCCTCTGATTTCAATCCTGTTTTTTGTCATCTCTTATTGTCTAAACTCGGATTCTCATCACTTGATCAATGATCAATCGCGCAGCCTCTTCGATCTCATCCATTGTATTGCTTCTTCCAAGGCTGAACCTAAGTGCGCCCATACCGATTTCCCAGTCAACGGCCATGGCTGCAAGCACATGGGACAACTTCACCCTTCGATCATGGCAGGCAGCGCCTGTAGAGGCCATGATGACGGGCAGGCCTTCAAGTATCCGGCCCCCCTCGACGCCCGGGACCGAGACATTCAGGGTGTTAGGAAGTCGCTGTTCCGCATGACCGTTCAACACCAGCCCTTCGATCCCCTCAAAAAGGCGCCCCTGCAAGCGGTTTCTCATCATCTCCATATTCTGAAAATCATCTTTGAGTCTGTGCCGGGCTACCCGGCACGCAGCACCTAGACCAGAGGCCAGTATGACGTTCTCCGTCCCGGCTCGCCTTCCTCTCTCTTGGGCGGCGCCATGAATCAGGGGAGTTATATCCCTGCCTTTACGAATATACAACGCTCCAACCCCCTTGGGGCCGTAAAGCTTATGACCGGCCAAGGTCAGAAAATCAACTCCCAGTTCATTGACATTCACGTCTATCTTGCCCACAGCCTGGGCGGCGTCGGTGTGAACCGGAATACCTCGTTCTCGTGCCATCTCTGACACTTCTCTTACCGGCTGCAGGGTGCCGGTCTCATTGTTGGCCAGCATCAGGGTGATCAGTGTGGTGTTGGGCAGAATGGCCTTTTGAACACGGTCCGGGTCAATTCTCCCAAGACCATCCACAGGGACCATGGTAACCTCAACCCCGAGTGCGCTGAGAAATGAGGCAGGATTCAAGACGGCAGGATGCTCCACAGCTGAAGTTATAATGTGGGAACTATCCGGATTCTTGAAATCAATCACCCCTTTTAAGACCATGTTATTGGATTCGCTTCCACCAGAGGTGAAGACCACTTCGTCTTCTTGGCAACCGAGAAGCAGGGAGACCTCCCGCCGTGCCCGATCGAGACCCTCTCTGGCGCTTGCACCCAGCAGATATCCGCTCGAAGGATTGCCGAATCGCTCCTTAAGAAAAGGCATCATCGCCTCAACTGCCTCATGGGCCACCGGCGTGGTTGCGTTATGATCCAGATAGATAAAGGCTTCCTTTTGAATCTTCACAGGCCGTCTCAAACATTATAAAGGTCTTGATGTATTATCTCAATAAAAGGCGGAAAATGATGTAGGGGTGGGTTTTAAACCCGACCATACATCTATGGCACGCAAAATGCATGCTACTCGTCGGTACGTGAGTGCGCTATATATTGATAAGATACGTTTTAACCTGGTAAACATGAAAATAAGGAGTTAAAATATCACCAAAACTTGTCAATTGACAAGACAGACTTGACTATATAAAATTACATGACTTTTTGCTTGAAATCAAGGTCTTCTGAACCAGCACAGCAATTCTGATTTTGCGGGACACCCCCTCGCGCAGAGGGGCCTTGACCCGAAAGACCGCCGCTGTGGGATCGCGGCCAATAACGCTCTTACGTAGAGAAGACTATGCATCTTTTCACAATTGGAATTGCTGCACAGCGGAAATGTTCAGGACCGGGAACTACTCAAGGAGGGCACCATGAAAAAATATGTATATTCTTTTGGCGCTAAAAAGACCGACGGCAGGGCAGACTTAAAAAACCTACTCGGTGGAAAGGGAGCAAACCTTGCAGAGATGAGCCGTCTCGGCATTCCTGTTCCCGCAGGGTTCACCATTACAACCAATTGCTGCAACGACTATTTTGCAAATAAGGCCAGGTTCCCTGAAGGATTGAAGGGGCAGGTTGATAAGGCCCTTAAGCTGGTTGAAAAAGAAATGGATATGCAGTTCGGAGATCCGAAAAATCCACTACTGCTCTCATCTCGTTCGGGTGCCCGCGCATCAATGCCCGGAATGATGGAGACCGTCCTTAATATCGGTCTGTGTTCCAAGACTATTCCCGGCCTTATTGAAAAGACCCAAAACGAACGATTTGTCTACGATTCGCTTAGAAGACTCATCACCATGTATTCTGATGTGGTGATGGAAAAGGCTGAGGATATTGAGGTTGAAGAAGGCAAAGGGATCCGCGTCCAGCTCGAGCAGATCATGGAAGCGTTGAAGGAAACAAAGGGATACAAAAGCGATACGGATTTAACCGTTGATGATCTCAGGTTCCTTTGTGAACAATACAAGAAAAAGATCAAGGAAATACTGGGCAAACCATTTCCGGACGATCCGGTGAAACAGCTCTGGGGCAGTATTGCCGCCGTTTTCAAGAGCTGGAATGGCAAGCGCGCAGTCGCTTATCGTCGCATTGAGCGTATTCCTGATGACTGGGGCACTGCTACCAACGTGCAGGCAATGGTCTTTGGAAACATGGGCGACACATCTGCAACTGGTGTCGCCTTTACTCGTAACCCTGCCACAGGTGAAAACAAGTTCTACGGTGAGTGGCTGCCCAATGCCCAGGGCGAAGACGTCGTCGCGGGATTGCGTACTCCCAATCCGATCAACGAAGCAACAAAAAGTGAGCAAAATGCCCATCTCGATTCCCTCCAGAAAGCAACACCAAAGATCTACAGGCAGCTTGATTCTATCCAGAGAAGAATTGAAAGCCACTATCGTGACATGCAGGATATAGAGTTTACTATACAGGAAGGCAAACTCTACATGTTGCAGACCCGCGTCGGGAAACGTACCGGTACGGCTGCCCTGAACATGGCTATGGACATGTTAAAGGAAAGGCTTATTACAGAAACAGACGCCATTATGCGTGTCAAACCTGCCCAACTCGATGAACTGCTTCACCCAATCATTGACCCTAAAGAAGAAAGAAAAAACAGCCCGATCGCCCGAGGCCTGCCGGCCGGGCCTGGCGGTTCAACCGGCCATATAGTGTTTACGGCAGACGATGCGGTTGAGTGGGCAAAAAAAGGCAAGAGCGTCATCCTGGTGCGCGAGGAAACCAACCCTGAAGATGTTGAGGGAATGCGAGCAGCACAAGGCATCCTTACATCCAGAGGGGGTATGACAAGCCATGCAGCCCTTGTGGCTCGGGGTTGGGGAAAGTGCTGCATTGTGGGGGCCGGAAACATCCAGGCCAATGTTGCGGACAAGAAGATGGTCATAGATGGAAAATCATATGAGGAAGGAGCCACCATTACACTGAACGGAACCAGAGGGTATGTTTATGAAGGCGCTATAAGCATGATTGTTGCCACCGAAAACCCCAATTTCCGAAGGTTCATGAAACTTGTTGACAAATACCGTTACCTCGGGGTCCGCGCAAATGCCGACACGCCGGAGGATGCCCGGACGGCAAGAGATTTTGGTGCGGAAGGAATCGGTTTGTTTAGGACAGAACACATGTTTTACGGCAAAGACAGCGAAAAGCCTTTGTTTCTGCTTCGTAAGATGATTCTAAGCAGCACGATCCAAGAGCGCAAAGAGGCCCTTGACAACCTGTTCACACACGTCAAACATGATATCAAGGCCACGCTTATGGCCATGAATGGTCTGCCCGTGACGATCCGCTTACTGGACCCTCCGCTTCATGAATTTGTTCCCCAGGATTCTGAAAGGCAGATGGAGCTAGCAGAAAGCCTTGGCATCAGCGCGGCGGAAGTCAAGAATCGGGGCAAGGATCTTCACGAAACAAATCCAATGATGGGTCATAGAGGTGTTCGTCTGGGTGTAACCTACCCGGAAGTGACTGAAATGCAGATTCGCGCCATCCTGGAAGCCGCGGTCGAACTCAAAAAAGACAGGAAAAAAGCTTTTCCGGAAATTATGATCCCTGTGACCAGCGACTGCAATGAATTGATAGATCAGATAAAGATCGTGGATCGAGTATACAAGGAAGTCTGCAAGAGATTCTCTGTCAGGAAAATAAACTACATGGTCGGGACCATGATTGAAATTCCGCGGGCCTGTCTTCTTGCAGACGAGATGGCTCAGGTCGCACAGTTTTTCTCATTCGGCACCAATGATCTCACACAAATGGGGTTCGGTTTCAGCCGCGATGATATCGGAGGATTCTTGGGCGAATATCTGGCCAAGAACATCCTTAGCGCCGACCCTTTCCAGACTATAGATCAAAATGGAATTGGTCAGTTGATGGAAATGGCCGTCAAAAAGGGTCGTTCGACTGATAAGGATCTAAAGATCGGCATATGCGGGGAACAGGGCGGTGATCCAGATTCAGTTGAATTCTGTTACAAACTGGGAATGAACTATGTGAGCTGTTCACCCTACCGTCTGCCGATCGCACGGCTGGCGGCGGCCCAGGCATCGATTAAGGCGAATGCCGTTAAGAAAAAGGTCGTTAAGAAAAAAAGGCGTTAGGTCTTTTTATCACTACACGCCCTCTTTCGGATCTCCTGCTCAAATCCCCTGTTGGTTGGCTGGTAAAAGACCCGGTTCTTTATATCTTTTGGCAGATATTCCTGATCCACCCGGGCATCGGGATAGTTGTGCGGGTAGAGATACCCCCGGCCATGGCCTAACCTCTTCATCAAGGCCGTCGGGGCATTCCTGATATGCAAAGGGACCGGCTGGGGGCCGGACCTTTCTATCTCTTGTCTGACAGATTTCTCAGCCAGGTAAAGGGCATTGCTTTTTGGAGCAGAGGCCAGATAGACAGCGGCCTGGGCCAAAGCCAGCTCCGCCTCCGGAGGCCCCACTTTTTGCCAGGTCTCAAAAGCCACCAAGGCCACCTGGAGGGCGTTGGGATCGGCAAGGCCGATATCCTCGGAGGCAAACCGTATCATCCGTCGGCCAATGAACAGAGGGTCTTCCCCCGCCATCAACATCCGGTAAAGCCAGTAAATAGAAGCGTGTACGTCACTTCCTCTCAGGCTCTTATGAAAGGCGGAAATCACGTTATAGTGTTCTTCCCCGTCTTTGTCATAGGGCAGGGCCTTCCTGCATAAGGCCTTTTCAACGATTTCCAGGTCCACTTCAACATGCATCGCCTGCGCGCCATCCAGCGCATGAGAAACCGCTGCTTCCAGATTGTTCAAGGCCACACGAGCATCCCCGTGGGAGAGCCCGATCATGTGTTCAAACGCATCAGGCATGATCTTGATGTCAAGCATCCCAAGCCCACATTCCCTGTCCGCAAGCGCACGGAGTAAAAGCGTCTTAATCTCCTCTTTGCCCAGGGGGTGGATCATCATAACTCTGGACCGTGAGATAAGGGGTGGAATCACCTCAAAGGAGGGGTTTTGTGTGGTAGCGCCAATCAGAATAATTTCCCCGCTTTCCACGTGTGGCAGGAATGCATCTTGCTGAGCCTTGTTAAATCGATGAATCTCATCTACAAATAGAATAGTCGGCTTGCCTGAGCATTTCCTGAAGTTCTTGGCTTCCTCAATGATCTGTCTTAGTTCCTTCACGCCCGATGTGACGGCGGAAAACGAACGGAAAGGAAGTCCGGTATACTCGCCTATCAGTCTGGCCAATGTGGTCTTGCCGGAGCCTGGAGGTCCCCAAAAAATCACTGAGAATACCCGACCCTTGCGGAGAGACCTGGATAGGTGGCAATCAGGGCCTAAGAGATGTTTCTGCCCCACCATATCCTCAAGTCTCCTTGGCCGCATCCTCTCTGCCAGGGGCGCCTCAAGGTTTCCCATGGGCTTGCTCATTCGGCCGCCCCCCTCATCTGTAATGTCTCAGAGACAAGGAGCAGAATCCCGTCCATTTCCAGAGGCCTGCCGAACGCACGATCCGCACCAAGGCTTTCATCCTCATCCCGGGCATTAACAAGGATTACCGGCAGAGTGGGGTGCATTGCCTTGACCTTGGAAATGATCTTTGATGCCTCAATATAGGGGGAATTTCGGTCGGCAACGGCCAGATCAAACTTGTTTTTCTTTAATAACTTAAGGGCTTCTCTACCTGTGGTAGCGCTGGTGACGTGGCCACCTTTACTCACAAGTAACTGAGATAACAGGTCCTTTTCAATACAATCATCTCCGATTATCAAGATGTGCGAATCCCTGATCCTTTTCTTGTGGCCTCTGGCCACTGGCAAGGAAGTCTTTTGGGCAAGAGGGAGCTTGATGACGAAGGTAGCCCCTCGTCCCTCCTGGCTAATAACTTCAATCTCTCCTCCGTGCCTGGTGGTGATCGCATGATCCAGACTCAATCCCAAGCCCAGTCGAGAATCACCTTTGGTGGTGAAAAAGGGGTCAAAGATCCTTTCCTTGACATTATCCGGAATGCCTACGCCGTTGTCCTGAATATAGACATGGGCAAGACCCGAGTTTTCTTCAGCAGTCAAATAGATATCCCCACCATTGGGCAGGGCGTCTACGGCATTTAAAACCATGCTAACAAAGACATCCTCCATCTCCTCGGGACGACCTCTGATTGGTGAAAGCGTTCTCAAATGGGTCCTGACATTGATTTTGACCCCACGACTTTCAGGATTCCCCTTCCATTTGGGCCGGGTTGTCTCGACGGCATCCTGAACAACCTTCCTTAGGTCAAAAAGCACCGTGTCTGATATATCTAGCCGTTTCCTTGTTAGACTATCCAGCTGTCGAGTTATAGAGTCAGCCCTCTTGGTTACGGCTTCAATCCTTCTTAAGGATTCAGCTAGAGCCGAGTCCCCAAAGGATTCTAAAGCCTTGAGGTGTACGGCATGCTCACGGAGAAGGTCCACACAACGCCCAACTTCTCGCTTCAGGCCCGAGGCCATCCGGTCTATGGCCTCCATCTTCTTAGACCGCCTGAGACGTACTTCTTCCTGTTTCCTCTTGTCAAGATCGATTCCGTCGACCAAGAAAGCCGTGCGGCCGTTATACCTTATTTTCTTTATCCTGACCTCTATGCATACAGCCTCATCATTCTTCGTATTGATATAGGTCTCATATTGATAAGGCGCTGGTTTGCCCGAAAGCCTTTTATGGTGGATAGATGTTTCATATTCAACGACGTCGGGATGAAGGAAGTCTAGATAGCTTCGACCCAATAACTCTTCTTCTGTACAATCCAATAATCTCCTTGTCGTCTCATTGACGAAGAGAATCTTATCCTCTACAATAAGGACCACACCTCCGGGGATCTCCTTGAGCAACTTGCGGTGGGCCCGAAGGTCCTTCTGGAGCGCCCGCTTTTCCTCCTTGAAGGCCTCTACCCTGTCTCTCAGTGCCTGGTTTTCACCTTTAAGTCTCTCAACCCGGCTTTTCAGAGCACTGTGCTGTCCGGTATATGTACTTCCTCGTAACTCTTGCATAATCCTACACCTTACATCACATCGCCAACCGCTCCCATCAAAAACGGGCTTGATGAGCGCCGGTTTATACCGTATCATACTTCCGCATTTCCTTACAATAGAGAACCATTTGCCAATGGTACTTGGGATGTTGAGGCATCTTTGGCCGCTGGCCCGAACGAAACAGGTCCAAGAAAGAGGATAAAGTGACTGATCATTCGCCTTTTGTTCACCTCCACGTACACACTGAATACAGCCTACTGGACGGGGCTATCCGGATGGATCATATGTTTAAGAAATCCCTGAGTCTGGGGATGAATGCCGTTGCTATTACAGATCATGGCAACATGTTCGGGGCCGTACAGTTCTTCGATCAGGCAGTCAAGGCAGGGGTTGCCCCGATCATCGGGTGCGAAGTGTACGTGGCCCCCGGGGACCACCGTGATCGATCCCCCTCCTTGGACGGAAGCCCCAATTCCTATCACCTGGTCCTCCTGGTAATGAACGACGAGGGGTACAAAAATTTGAGCAAACTGGTTTCTTTAGGCTATCTAAAGGGATTTTACTATCGCCCGCGCGTGGACATGAAGCTTCTAGAGGAGTTCAACGGAGGTCTGATTGCCCTTTCCGCCTGCCTCAAGGGAATTGTCCCTTTTAATATCACTACCGGCCGCATTGAGAGGGCCAGAGAAAAGGCCGTAGAACTGGCATCTGTTTTTGACAAGGACCGGTTCTATCTGGAGGTACAGGCCAACAACCTGCCTGAACAGATAAGAATTAACTCAGCGCTTAGAGATATCTCAAAAGACCTATCCATCCCGCTGGTAGCCACCAATGACTGCCATTACCTGAACAAGGAAGATGCAGAAGCCCATGATGTGCTCCTCTGCATCCAGACAGGCAAGACCATTTATGATGAAAAACGACTCAAGTTTTCCGCTGACGAATTCTATTTCAAGTCACCTTCGGAAATGGAGCAGGCGCTTAAGGGATTTGAGGATGCCCTGGCAAACACCGTCCGGGTTGCCAGCCTCTGCCGGTATGAGATGGAATTCGGTAGCCACAAGTTCCCTGTGTTTCATGTCCCAGACGACAGGGGCCTGGCCGAGATCTTAAGCGAGGAGGCTGAGGCCGGGCTCAGGAGGAGACTGGCCTGCATGAAAGAGGATTCCCTGACAGAAGCGGTGGTCCGGCAGTATCAAGAAAGGCTCGATTTTGAACTCCGGATCATAAATGACACCGGGTTTGCCGGTTACTTTTTGATCGTAGCCGATTTCATTGAATATGCCCGCCGCAGTCGAATACCCGTTGGTCCCGGACGCGGGTCGGCCGCCGGGTCTCTTGCGGCCTACTGTCTGAATATCACAAATATCGACCCCATAAAATACGGGCTTCTCTTCGAGAGATTCCTGAACCCCCAGCGAATAAGCATGCCGGACATCGACATAGACTTTTGCATCAATGGGAGAGACGAAGTGATCCGGTATGTGGCGGAAAAATACGGCCAGGAAAATGTGTGCCAGATCATTACCTTCGGCACTATGAAGGCCAGAGGCGTTATAAGAGATGTGGGCCGCACACTCAATATTCCCCTAAGAGAGGTGGATCGTATCGCCAAGCTGGTCCCGGAAGGACCCAATGTAAGCCTTGAAAAGGCCGTTAAAGAAGAACCCGAGCTGAAGCGGCTGGAAAAGGGAGAAGAGCCCGCGAGAAAGCTCCTGAAGATATCTCGTTCGCTCGAAGGACTGACCAGACATGCTTCCACCCACGCCTCTGGCGTCGTAATTTCAGACAGACGTCTTATGGATTATCTGCCTCTTTTCAAAGGGCCCAGAGACGAGATTATGACCCAGTTCACCATGGATCGAATTGAACAAATAGGCCTTATCAAATTCGACTTCTTAGGCCTGAAGACCCTGACGGTCATCAAGAAGGCCCTCAGCCTGGTGGAAGAGACAACGGGGACTGTCGTAGACATTGATGGGATTCCCCTCGACGATGAAGCCACTTATCAACTCTGTAGTGAAGGAAGAACGACAGGGGTGTTTCAGCTTGAGAGCTCGGGAATGAAAGACCTCTTAAAGAAGCTCCGGCCGGGGGTCTTCGAGGACATTGTGGCCCTGGTGGCCCTTTACAGGCCAGGCCCTCTGGGCAGTAATATGGTTGACGAATTCATCAATGGAAAGCATGGAAAGGGCAAAACCAAGTATTTTCTTCCCCAGCTTGAGCCAATATTAAAAGAGACCTATGGGGTGATATTGTACCAGGAACAGGTCATGAAAATTGCCCAGGTACTTGCCAGCTACACCCTTGCAGAAGCCGACGAGCTCAGGAAAGCAATTGGAAAAAAGAAGCCTGAGGTGATGGCAAGGCACAGTGCCCGGTTTCTAAAGGGTATTGTGGATAATGGCATCGACTCGAAAAAGGCCGAGAAGGTCTTTGCGCTGATGGAGAAGTTCGGAGGATACGGATTCAACAAGTCCCATTCCGCGGCCTATGCCATGATCGCCTATCAAACCGCCTATTTGAAGGCCCATTACCCGGTGGAGTTCATGGCCGCCCTTTTGACCCAGGATATGGGCAACCAGGACAAAACCATCAAGAATATAGCCGAATGCCGGGGAATGGGAATCGGGATTCTACCCCCTGATATCAATGAGAGCCAGGCCGATTTTTCGGTTGTGGAGGGCCAGATCCGCTTTGGCCTTGCCGCGGTCAAGAACGTGGGACTAAAGGCCGTAGAGTTGATCATTGAAGAGCGAGAAAGAAACGGGCCTTTTCATGACCTGGTAGAGTTTTGTGAGAGGATAGAGTTATCAAAGGTCAACCGTAGGGTCCTTGAAGGCCTGATCCAGTGCGGGGCCCTTGACTTTACGGACATTTACAGGTCCCGCCTTTTTGCCGCACTTGATGAGGTGCTCAAGACATTCGGCGCAAACCATGACCCGAACCAGCTCAACATGTTCGGGTCCATGAACTTTAGAAATGGGCGGTCCGAAAAGTTCTATGATCTTCCCGAGATTGATGAATGGGATGAAAAGGAGAGGTTGAGAAGGGAAAAAGAGGCATTGGGCTTCTACATTACAGGGCACCCTCTGGCCGACTTCAAAACGGACATAGAGCGCTGCGCCGCCTGCGCAATTCAGGATCTTCCAGGCAGAAAGGACAGGAGCCTGGTCAGGGTCGCCGGAGTCGTGGAGGAATTAAAGATAAAGCGGACCAAGCGGGGCGACAAGATGGCCATACTAAATCTGGAAGACATGACCGGTTTCACTGAAGTCGTCTTATTTCCTGACATCTTCCATCGATTCTCACGTCTCCTCAAAGGAGACAGACCTGTACTGATCAATGGAAGTTTAGAAACAGGAGACAGATCAGCCAAGATCATTGCCCAGGATATTGCAACCCTGGATTCGATCAGGCAAAAGGCTGTCCAGGCCGTTGAGCTAAGACTTGACGAGGGAAGTGTGTCGCAAGAACTGCTCAGTAGCCTAAGGGATGTTGTGTTCAGATATCCTGGGGAGTGCGGCCTTGTTTTCAAGGTGAGCGTGTCCGATGGGAACGAAGTCATCATTTTCGCCCACGAGCGCTTCAATGTCCTCCCATGCCACGAACTCATCGCTGAAATCGAAGCCCTCACTGGAAACAAGACCAACCAGGTGGTTTCTGAATCCCGTTCCATCTTTCAATAGGAACTTTATTGGGAAAAATAAGAAATTTGTTTCTCAAAAAGGTAAACGGTAAACCAGTTATTCGAGCGGCCTCGGGGCCCTTAAAGGGGAGGAGAAAAAATTTATTCGATTAAATATCAACAAGTTATAAAGGTTGTTTTGTTTTTTACCCTTTGTGGCATTGGAATTGCTGCTTAAGCCTGTAAAACGTATTAAGGATTTAATCCAACAATGAGAATTTCAGGTTTAGTCTCAATATTGATTTTAGTTTTTATGGCGCTTTCAGTCGGTAGTGCTGGGGCGACCACGATTCCGTTTGGAGACAGCTCAACTTACTGGCCGGGCTGGAATAACGGATCAGGTGACGATTCTGATGAAAGTATTGGTATCCCGAATTTCACTGGCGGGACTGCAGTGGTTGTTGATTGTCATCTTGTGACTCTGACGTTCGATCAGGCGATAACCTCCTCAGGACTCTGGCCTGTCATTTCCCCCGGGGATATGTTTATTTATTCCAATCAAAATCAAACCTGCGATTATGCTTTGGATGATGTTAGGGGAGAGGTCTCGTTCTTGAAGACAATTTCATCATCGGCTGGATGGTTATCTGAAACGGAATTGGGTTGGAGCAAATGAGAATTTTTTTTCACAAAAGGGCAAATGAATATTCCCCAGTTCGGAGAAGTTGAGAGGCGCAGACAGATGGACATGAAATATTTTAACAGTATAATTAATGAGATAGAAAGAATATTTAACAACATGTTGTGTTTTGGCATAAGAAATGCTGTATTAATGCATAACTCACTTATTCCGGTGGTCAATAAAAATGAAATTTCCAAACATAAGAAACAATATAGGTAAAATCATTGTAGTGGCAATTGCGATTTTGTCGTTGAGCTTGGGTACGGCCCAGGCAATCCCGAAACTTCAGATCTACATTCCTGGGGCCACTTATGATGAACAGACCGAAACGTGGATAATTAATTCGTACGAATATGATTTATGGGTAATTGGGGCCCATGAGGACGTTTATGATATAAAACTTGCCCTGGCGGTCCCAAGCGATGAGGATGGAACCATCAATGTGACCTGGAAT
>JAXHTA010000510.1:0-2840 GCA_034190285.1 Thermodesulfobacteriota bacterium
CTTCAAAGCGCCGGATTGAACCGTCAGGTCCAAGGGTTAACATAAGCCGGCCAAGATATTCCCCGCCCATACTGTTCTGGACTACCAGGGTCCCATTGACCTTTTCCGGTTTGTTCAACAGCTTCCTGCCATGACCAGCGACAACCACATCAATGCCGGAAAAATCATTGTACTCCAAGAAATCCTTGGTTCCCTTATAACCCAAGTGCGAAAGCAGGATGATGATATCCGTCTTTTCTCTTAATTCCTTAAGGACTTGCCTCAATGCCTTCAACGGGCTGTTGACGACGATGCCGTCCTCTTTGAGGATTTCATCTTTAAAGAACACTGTCGGGGTGACGCCGGTAACTCCCACCCGGATGGAGTCGAACTCCTTTATCACATAAGTTTTGACGCGGGATAGCCTGCCGTTACTGTCGGATAAGTTTGCCGATACGAAAGGGACAGTCATCTTCATTGTCATTTCATTGAAAAACCGCGTCCCCAGAGCCAGTTCAACTTCTCCCACATTTACGGCATCGTATCCAATCAAATCCAGCCCCGCGAGCACCGCTTCTGTCCAAAGTTCGGGAAACTTCCCTTTGACTCGAAAGGCGTCTCCGCAATCCAGAACAAGCACATTCCGGTGCATCTCTCTTATCTCTTTGATCTTGCCGGCCCGCCTGGCCAATCCTCCCTTCTTTACGCGTCAGCCGCACGGTTCCAGATGACCATGCGTATCCCCGGTATAAAGGAGCACCAGATCATGGGCCGTTTCTTCAATGGCGCCCGCCAAACCGGCAAGAAAGAAAAACGTGAGAATAGTCCAGAATAGGATAATCTTATTCATTTCGAATCGTAATACCTCAATATCTGGGGGCTTTCACCCCCACCCCGATCCTCCCCCTTCAAGGGGGAGGGAGGTTTTAAATGATTTCACTCAATTAATCCCCTCTCCCCTCTGGGGGAGAGGGCCAGGGTGAGGGGGCATGGGAGATTTCAACACTCCCCCGCTTAGCATGCTGTAATCGTGGTTTCCGTAAACAAACACACCTGCAATTCCCGGACCCATCCATGTCCGGAACTTGACAAAAGAAATCTCTCCGGCCACAGAGCCAAAGAGACGGGAAACGTCAAAGATGCGCTTCCTGCGGGGCATAATCAACCTCTTGATACTATGCTCCTCCATCGGCTCCCCATACTCATCGTAGGGCAGTATGCTGAAGCCAACTGGCCTGGAAGACGCATTAGCAAGATTGACCGCTGTCCACCAATAATCATCAGAGGACACGTGCGGCAGAACGAGTTCCTGGCTTACGTTCTCATAATTCAACAGAGGAAAGTAGGCATCGTCGGCTGACGTTTCAAGGATATAGAACCCCGCCGCATCAAGGGAAGAATGAATCCTGAGGGAAGACTCGCTGATGGTTTGTAGATCCACTGGAGAAAAAAGCTCCTCCATATTCAAGACCTTTTTTTCCCCAGGGTTGAATGACACCAGCGCTTCATTAATCCCGCCTCCCCCTATAAGCATGAAGGCAACTTCGTTTACGACGTCAGCCACGTTGATCAAGGTCACCTTGGCGCCCCACGGAACCGTCTCTATCGCCGTTACGGGCATGAAAAAATCGGTACCCGGTTTCAGCGGATATAGGGCCTCGGCCTTGTATATACCGTTTTCCAGCCATTCCACATATCCCTTTAAGCCAGGGGTCCCGTCACCCTCTACCAGTATCCACCCCCCATCGCCATAGCCGCTGAAGGGGCTGATCGAGCTGTTGTAATGGAGGCTGCTATTCGCCGGTATAAACAGGCCTGCCTCATCTTTAAGTACTCCCTCAGAAGAAAAAAGCCTCATTTGCACGGAAGACGTCGCTGTAATCGGATTGTACAGGCCCCAGGAGACGGATCTGGAGAAATCCAACCAGGATGAAATATCCGGTATAATCAGCAAGGATCGCCTTTCCATCCCATTATAACAGGACATGTTTCCTTCGAAATAGCCTGTCAGGCTTATCACGCTAAGATCAAGAGGGGCATGTACCTTTACCCCGAAAAGATCGTTCTTTTCTACGGATCTCACTTCAAGATCACTGATCAAGACGGTCCTCTTTTCTCCCGGCTGGAGTGAAATGGGGCCGATATATGTCTCCATAGGCCTCCCATCTTCCGTGTAACCCACAAGAAAGACCTTGTCACAATCCGTCTCCCGGGTGTTTGTGATGGCAAAGCCACCCCAGCCGAACCCCTTCTGGATCTTTGTGTTGGCGAATTCAAAGGCCATCTTGAGATCGCACTCCAGGCGGTAGACGCCGCCCCCGCCGAAGTCGTTTCTCGAAAGGGCAATTGTATAGGGTGGATTGTCTGCTGTAAAATTGACCTCTTCAGTGGCCTCAACGATCCCGGAAAAAACCGGGGCACCGTTCCCATCGGTTACAGAGACCTGAATCCCTTCTTCAAGGTCGTCTGTTTTCTCAAAGCTTAATAGCACTTCGTCCCCAACATCACAGGAGATAGTATATATGTCCTCATTGATGAGGATCAGGTTATAACCGCCCGGCGGCAGTTCCACAGGCTGATCCGATTCCAGATAGTCGTCCCTGGACACTGCAAGGTCCCTTATAAAGTCATAGTCCAGGTAAGTGTTGTCTGTTCCCTGCAATATCGGCAGAACTAACTGCTCCGGGCGATTTAAAACGCTGCTGCCAGTCCATTCCCCGCCCGTGATCTCGCTGCCGTACTTGAAGAGCGTATATGTATAAGTAATGGCCTTCATGACGGCACCCTGTATATCGGGGTCTACCTGATCATCAACATACCATATGGTGCACACGACATGGGAGAGGTCGCTGTCTTCAATT
>JAXHTA010000511.1:0-2836 GCA_034190285.1 Thermodesulfobacteriota bacterium
ATGCCCAGCAACCGTTCCACGACCTTGTGATTGACGTCGATGTGATGCTCCTGGCGCAGTTCGGGCATAATCCAAGGCACGCCGTATTCCGGATGAGCCCGGGCGATCTCTTCCAAGATGGGAAACAGATCGGCGTACTTTTCCTCGTAGGCTACCTTGTGCTTCTGGTGGTAGTACCAAGTCGACTTCGGCAGGTCTATAGCCGCCAGCGCCAGATTCAGACCATGCGTGTCTTTTGCCGTTTCCACCAGAGTGACCTTCTGCTCCGAGGTCATTTCGGCCGTCCCAGAAAGTTTTTTAAAAGTGCGATCTCCACCTCTTTTCTGCCGATCAACCGTTCCAACTCGGCGATCCGTCGCTCGTATTCAGCTACGATGCTGTCCTGCGAGAAGATATCTGGGCCTTTCTCGAAGAACGCTTTCTTCCAGGCATTGACCGTGTTGGGGTGGACCCCATACACTTTCGCTACTTGCCCTGGAGTTTTGTCACCAGTCAGTAACTCGGTGACCACTTGGAACTTTAATTTCGCTGAGTATCGCTTTGCCATATTTGCCTCCTCTGTGCAGTTTTCATGATCCCACACTTGCCAGAGGAGGTCAACTTCACACAGTACCTACTGGTGCAACTTTTGGGGTAAATATCCCGCGGCTATATGATATTGAGTGAGACGTTACGTTCAGGTAATACCGAAGCGCATCTTAGGAGTCTATTATGAGTTTCACATCTATTGGTATATTTGTACTAGGGGCAATTGCAGGAGCTCTTATTGAAATAGTGATAACCATCATATTCGAAGACACGGCCAGGTTATGGTACAGGCGAATTGGCAGGACCTTGAAGTGGCTTATCTCTCTCCTTAGAACAAAAGTGTATCCGTTAAGCCATGATCTCTTCCAGATTGGAAAATGGGTGACAAATTGCATCGTTCTTGAAGGTTACGGTGAAAAATACTATTCAACCTACAGAATAGTGTGTCACCTTGATTCGGATAGTCTTGTATTACCCCAGGATATGGCTCATTTAAAGGATAATGTTACTAGACAGCAAGAGAAAATCAAAAAGACACAAGGTCACTCAGTCTATTATAATGGCCCGATGGTTGCTTTCATTGACTATAGCGTAACCAGGACTGCGATTTACGAAGATCCCCTTCTCTACCTTCGCTTCAAACCAACCGACTACTATACTTTTCTATCTACAGCGATGAGCCTTCGGGAGACCATCCCGAGTGAAAATGGCTTATCAACAACTGTGTGGGAGAAGTATTTATCTAAGATGAACTTGGAAAAACCGATACCATTTATGGCGACCTCTTTTGGCGTCAATTTAGCTGTCATTACCAGTGATGGCTACCTCGTGATTGGCAAACGTGGCCATAAAGGTCTTTCTCACTATCGTGACCATCTTCAGGTTCCTATTTGCGAGTCAGTCCATCCTTACATGGATTCTATGGATGGTTCACGCATAGATATCTATAAAACTGCAATAAGAGGAGCAAGAGAAGAGTTAGGTGTTGAAGTAAAGCCAGATGAGGTGCGATTATTTAGCCTTTGCGTAGACACAACATGGTATTTGTATGGACTTACTGGGGTAATTTACATGGAAAGTTTTACCAAGCATGACATCATTTCTCGCCGCTCAATAGGAATTAAGGACAAATGGGAAATCTCTGAGCTCGTCTATTTGCGTCTTGATCCAAAGGAGATTGTTCTTGCTCTTAAGAATATGGGGGGACCATCTCATTGGCACCCTGCAAGCTTTGTATCGATTGTTCAAACCCTTGTGAACCTGTTTGGAGTATCCTTAGTTGAAGAATCGTTCAAAACTATCCGCCCTAGCTAAGCCTATATTTCGCACCTTTCCAACTGAATAAGAGAGCAAAGTTCATCCATCTACGGGGCCTGAATTCGCCATCTGGCGTGTATGGGGTGACAGCCTAGGCTATGCCAGGGCCGCTCCGCTGGCCTTGGGGGATGTACTTCGGCCTCTCCCCTAGCGGCGATAGGACAGCAAAACGCCACTTACATTCAGTACAATTCTGCGGACAGCGCATCGCTTACATTTAGTCATTGATAACCGCCAGCAAATCGGTTACTTTCTGTCTATCGTTTCGGCAGCGGATACGAGAATTCTGGATATTTACCCCAAAAATTGACAAACTCTCGTATGCAGATGGTCACCGGAAGGCGATCTTGATGCCGATCATCGGTCACGCAAGCAAGATGGCGTTCGGTTGGGCCGTCGGACGGAGCGCAGACACGGTCCTGGCACTGCAAGCCTGGGAACGGGCCAAGGAGACATTTCAGCATATGGATATCCCTTATCCGGGGATGATCATGCACCACGCCCGAGACCCGGTCTATGCCGGCTACGAATGGACGTCGCAGTTGCTCTTGAAAGACGATCTGCGGATCTCGTATGCCCTGCGAGGAGCCAAAGACGACCCAGAGCCTGCCACGAGTACTCACAGTGGATCGAGTCTTTCAACGGACGCTTCAAGACCGAGGAACACTCGCTGTTCCTGGAAGCCCAGATCTTCACCGAGTGGGCATTAGTAGTGGCTTGAGCCGTGTGCAGTGAAAGTCGCAAGCACGATTCTTATGGGGTTGGGAATCAGCGATGACCCCTGGCTACCCGACCACCCGACTTGGAACAGTCTATTCGGAACGACAGGGCCGGACGCTATGTCCGTCCCTGTTGCGTAGAGGCGGGGTGACCCCGCCCCTACTCGACAATAAAACTCTCCGTCCAGGCCGGACGATCGGGCAACGGTGACATTTCCTGCCAGGCCTCGTCGGTCAGCCTGTCGTCCATGGGCCACTTGAACTCATAGTAG
>JAXHTA010000512.1:0-2836 GCA_034190285.1 Thermodesulfobacteriota bacterium
CAACGTCGTCTTCCCATGATCTATATGACCTATCGTACCTACGTTTACGTGAGGCTTCGTCCTCTCAAACTTCTTCTTAGCCATCTCCTATCCTCCTTAATAATAGCTGATAGCTCATAGTCAAGTGTATCCCCGCTACGAAACTCTCCGAGAATGCTAAATCTCATGCAAAGTCAGGGAAGGCGGAGATTCTGATCTCTGGAACATACTGAGCTTTTCTGAGCCTGCTACCCGAGCCTAACACAAAGACTGCGGAAGATAAACCTCATCTTATGGTCTTCCGGAGGCCAGCTCCTGCCAATGGAGCCCACGACCGGGATCGAACCGGTGAACCTCATCCTTACCAAGGATGTGCTCTGCCTACTGAGCTACGTGGGCTACGCCAAAAATAATGGAGCGGGAAACGGGATTCGAACCCGCGACCCTCAGCTTGGAAGGCTGACGCTCTAGCCAACTGAGCTATTCCCGCATTTCGCGTCTTCATTGACAACCAGCCACAAATGGTCTTCCTGCCCAATCTCTGAGCGATGCTCAAGAGATGCTCCTCGAAATATCAGACATATGTCTACGGTTGTTTTTTCACATACGTTAAACTTAGACATGAACCCTCATCTCTCAATTCGACACTGACTGATCGGAAATATCATCAATGAGAACCACCAGCCTGAGTAGCAATCATGGAACGAGGGAATACGCGGGGAGTTTTAGGACAACCCGCGAGATATCTCGTGTGGTGGAGAGGGGAGGATTCGAACCTCCGAAGGCCTAGCCGGCAGATTTACAGTCTGCTCCCTTTAACCACTCGGGAACCTCTCCACTAAAGAAAACCTCCAAAAACGAAAATATGTGTTGGAAGATTTCGGCGATTAGAATTTGACCCCAAAATAGGACTCCAAGCGACAAATCGAATCCATGAATTTAAATAATCAAGAGCGCATACAGCGGTCTTGCACTCGGGTGGAGCCAGCGAAGGGAATCGAACCCCCGACCCACTGATTACAAATCAGTTGCTCTGCCACCTGAGCTACGCTGGCCCTTGAGCTGTAAAAGCGCAACCTGTGATTTTAATTTTCCCCAATACTAATTTCAATGCTGGAATTGCCATAATAAATGAGTTTTTTCCAACAAAATTAAGTTTTTTCTTCGACAAACGGCTATTTTCATTTAATTAATCCCTTCTACCCTGATTCTCGACCTCTAAACGGCTCGAAAGCGTTTATTACGGGACAGACCCATCACCAGGCATGGACAGCTAAAGTGAATATCTGCCGCACATCGAGCCAATATTAGCAAGAACTTCAACGAGAACAAAGCCATATAAATGGTCGGCCTCTGAACAACAGAATCAGACAAAAATGCAAACTGTTTTGAAATATGAGGGTCACAAGATTCTTCTCCCGAAACACATTTTCCCGAATTATGACACAAAATACTTGCGCCGTTTTGGCCCTTGTGGTAATAAGCATATAAGAAACTCATTGAAGATCATGTTAACATCCTGAGAGCGTAAGGAGGCAGCAAGATGGCAGCATTAGCTGGAGGATTAGCAGCACTTGTCCTGGGAATAATCGGTATTATCGCCTGGTGGGGGTATTTTGTAAAGGCCCTAATGGCCGGTGTGCCTATCATGTTGATCCTGGGCGGCGCCTTGGCCGCATATCTGGGATACGAGGAAATAAAGGACAAAGATACCGCAGATGCTTTTGACAACACCGAAAGTAATCTTAAACAGGACGTTGAAAGCCTCAAAGAAGAAATCAAGGAACTGAAAAAAGATAAGGAACAGGACTAAATAAATGCCAATGACGGAATTCAGGAATGAGATGCGACATAGCCTCCGGACATCGAAAATGCCCGAGTCTGGAGACGGGTAAGGCCGCACTTACTCCTCGAAGATTTCCAGGGCATTAAAAAAATAACTGATTTCGAACCGGGCGCTTTCCTCGGAATCAGACCCGTGGACTACATTTTTTTCGACATCCGTGCCGAACCCCTTCCTGATAGTTCCTTCCGCGGCTTTTTCCGGATCGGTCGCACCCATCAACTCTCGATATCTATTAATGGCATCCCGTCCCTCCAGCACTATAACCACGCATGGCCCGGATGACATGAAATCCGTGACACTCTCGTAAAAAGCCTTGTCTTCGTGAACCTTATAGAACCCTTTGGCCTGTTCCTTGGTCATCCTGATCATCTTCAGGGCCACTATTCTTAGGCCTTCGTCTTCTAAGCGCTTTTCCACGGCCCCGATCAAGTTCTTAGACACGCCGTCCGGCTTGATGATACCTAATGTTCTTTCCCTCGTCTCCTTCATAGCATAGCAAGCCTCCTGAGATTAATTTCGTTGACCTTGGGTGTTGATAGCTGTTATCTAGTGTACTCGCTGTCTGCAGCGATGCTTAAGAAGCGGGCTGTCAAGCTTAATAGAGCCAACCAAGGCTAAATAGTCAAGGTTTTTTTGTCATTCTGACCTGAACTTGAAGAAATTTTCTTTATTCCTCATAAATGAGACGTGCAGATGGCAAGGCCATTGAACTCGGGCTTTGCCAGGCGGGCGGAGGTTTATGGGGCTGGCTGACAAGAGCAAAGAAACCTGGTCTGGAGGACCAGGTTTTTAGTGTTTAAATAAATACCGGAAAGGAAACCTATCAATGAGCAAACCAACCCTCACAGATGAGGCAAGAAGGCAATTTAGGATGGACCCCCAGCACATCCTCCAATTCAATTGTACACCAGGTGTAGCTTGCTTTACCCAGTGCTGCCAGGATGTGACTATCGTTTTGACACCATATGATGTCTTGAGATTGAAAAACGCCCTTGGCATTTCTTCGGGGGA
>JAXHTA010000513.1:0-2835 GCA_034190285.1 Thermodesulfobacteriota bacterium
CAACCAAATGTCCCCTCTGTTACAAAGTGAAGGACAAAACTTAAATCTTGAATTATCCGATTCCCTCCCCCAAGCCAAAGCCGACCTAGAAAGAATGGAACAAGTGCTCCTGAATCTACTATAAAAAAGAATTTGATAGACAATGGAGTGCCCGTGGTTGAGGTCAACTGGCCCCCTGAAACGTGCAGCATGATGGTTATTGTCTCCACAAAAGTCCCCTATTTTGGGATCGCAAACCGGATCGGCAACATACTTTTTGGTGCGGCCCCGCTCGGTGCGTACATAAATGTATTGGTCGTCGTTGATGACACCGTGGATGTCTTTGATCTGGGGGAGGTCTGGCACGCCGTTGCTGGTCAATGCGAACCGATTCGCGGGATAAACATAAAGGAAGACGAATTCACGACACCCCTGAATCCCTATCTCAGTCTGGACGACAGGAAATGGATGAGGGGCTCGAAGGTCGTCCTTGACTGCACTTTTCCTGTGGAGTGGCACAGGCAAAAGGAGGTGCCCGCAAAGGTAAATTTCAGAAACAAGGTAATGTACCCCGAGGATTTGCAGAAGAAGGTGATCGAGAACTGGCACGATTACGGTTTTAAAAAGGGTTGAGGAGGTGAGAAAATGCCTTTGGAATTTGAGACTTTTGTTGAGGACCCTGAACATGTGAAGGAAAAAATGGAGAGAAACATCTCCATACGTGAACTTACCCCGGATGTCCGTAAGACGAAGTACAGGACAAGATATGTGAAAGCCTTGGTGTTTCCGGATCCGGTTGAGGGCAAAGACGATTTACTGCACATAAGGTACCTGCAAGGAGAAAGGTTCCCCAAGCCTTTCGGCATAACAATTTTGCAGGAATTGGGGCCTTTCGAGGTAAAGGAAAAATCAGTATTTACATCCTAAAAACACCGGGCCTTCGTCTTTGACAGAATAACTTGAAGAGTCAAGGAAAAAGGCCCGATTTCCCCTATCATCCCATCGTTGTTACGAAGGACTAAACATCCTAAGGCGTAAGAATTTGGCCTTTTGAAAACAAGGCGCTTGGACCCGTGTGCGTCTTTCTTGGCAAAGCCGCACGCGGACAGCCCCCTCCCCCCACAAACCCTTTACATCCCTTGTTTGACAGGGGAAATGGAATAGTTGTCCTCCGCTTTGTCCCGGAGATCAGGCCTTACAGGGGATCTGAAAAAAGAAGATGCCCCTGTCCTATTATTCCCTTGTTTTTGGCTCGACAGCCGTTTATGGTGTAAGAGATTTCAAATCCGGCAACATCAAGTGCCGTAAGGGGAGAAATTTCATCAGCTGAGAGCAGGCATGTCACGGATGCAAGTAAGCTAGAGGGAGCAGAAAATGAGGTACGCAGAGACTGGTTTTAATCTGGAAATTGATCTATCCCGAGGAGGCATCGAGAGAGTGGAAACAGACCCGGGACTGACCGAACTCTATCTGGGGGGGCTGGGTACAAACGCCAAGATATTGTGGGACAGGGTTCCTCCTGAAGTTGACGCCTTTTCACCCGATAATCTACTCATATTCAGCGCCGGTCTCTTGTGCGGCACACCGGCTCCCGGTGCCAATCGTACAATTGTGTCCACCGTTTCCCCTCAGACTCTTTTGATGGCATTTTCAATGATGGGGGGTTTCTGGGCAACGGAATTGAAATATGCCGGTTATGACAAAGTGATCTTTCGCGGAAAATCCCAGAGTCTGGTTTACTTGTGGATAAATAACGACAAAGTTGAAATACGCGATGCCTCGCATCTGCAGGGTAAAGGCGCTCTTGAGACAGCGGAACTCATTAAGGAGGAGTTGAAGGAGCCAAAGGCCCACGTCGCAGCCATAGGCCTGGCTGGTGAAAACAGGGTTTATTTTGCCTCCATAGAGCAGGGCAGGTCCAGTGCCAGCCGGGGCGGAATAGGCGCTGTTATGGGAGACAAAGGTTTAAAGGCCATAGCTGTTCGTGGAACAAAGGACATCAATGTTGCCCGACCGGCTGAATTCATGGAATGCTGCAACGAGGTCCTGGATTACATAAAATTCAGAAATGAAAATCCAATTAAGGGGGTACCGACCATTTTCGGCACCCTTGGATTCCAGGAGATGGCGGCACATGATGAGGAATGGCATCTCACCGCCTTTTCCTGGGGAAATGCCCGGCAGAGGCGAAAAGGCTTCTGGAGCGACGCAGTTGAAGAGGAATGGAAGAAGGTCAGCGAGAAGGTCATGGTGCGCTTAATAAGTTGCTACAACTGTCCCATGAAATGCGGGGCAACAATGAAATACCCGGGTATTCATCCGCACATGATGAAATGTTACTCGAAACTCACGTATACCATGGCGGCCATGTCAGACCTGGATTTTGGCTTCAACATCGCAGGCCTTGCCCAGGAATATGGCGTGGATGGGTACACCACTCCGCAGGTTATGGCCCTGGCTGTTGAGCTTTATGAAGCGGGTATCTTGACGGATGAGGATATGCCTGGCTTTCCGTCCACTAATGAGAAACGACATTTCTGGTTACTGGACAAAATTGTCCGGCGGGAAGGGATTGGGGATATCCTGGCCAAGGGTGTTTATTGGGCAACCCGGGAGATCGGCAGGGGGGCGGAGGTCTACGATCATAATACTATCAAAAAGCATGAGCAAATGCCCATCAAGCTGTCAATGCTGAATCCCGTTTTTTTTCTCATGTACGCTACCGGTGAGAAGATAAACATTACCCAGATTGAAGGGCAGTTCCCCCAGGCGCCTTTTGCCACGATGGAAGAGAGAGAGAATTTCGTTAAAGACTGGATCCAGGTCCCTGATGAAAAGTTCAAACAATACCTTATA
>JAXHTA010000514.1:0-2822 GCA_034190285.1 Thermodesulfobacteriota bacterium
CGGCTACGATCAAGGAACTCTGACTATGGCTAAACAATGAACCGGTAGTGCCAAGAAAAATTTACCCTATCATAACCTATTGTTTTTACACAAAAGTAAAAATCCTACTGTCAAAGATCAGCCAGAGCAGGACAGCCCCATAAGGTAGCCTCCCCAAGGCCTTCTCCCAGTTCTACCTAATGAGCCGAACTCCTGATTATAGCCCAGGGGGCATGCTACGGGCTATGAAGAATTTGTGTTGTGGCTTTGCCAAAAGAGACCCACACGGGTCAAAGCATTTTATTGTCAAGGGGCCAGAACCTTACTTACTCCCTTATTTCTTTTCTGATTTCAAGACCGCCACAAAGGCACTGTGCGGGATCGTGACCGAGCCGATCATCTTCATTCGCTTTTTGCCCTTTTTTTGCTTCTCAAGGAGCTTGCGCTTTCTCGTTA
The DNA here is from genome assembly GCA_034190285.1 of Thermodesulfobacteriota bacterium. GTDB lineage: Bacteria > Desulfobacterota > DSM-4660 > Desulfatiglandales > Desulfatiglandaceae > JAXHTA01. The sequence continues at coordinate 436 of JAXHTA010000514.1, forward strand.
TGTCTCCACCATAGCACTTGGCGGTTACATCTTTCCTGAAAGGAGACACGGTGGTCCTGGCAATGACGTCTCCGCCTATGGCGCCCTGGATTGCGATCTTGAAAAGGTGCCTGGGGATTTCTTCTTTCAGCCTTTCACAGGCATTAACCGCCCTTGGCCTCGCCCGGTCTCGATGCACAATTTGCGAAAGGGCGTCTACTTTTTCCCCGTTTAAAAGGATATCCAGTTTCACCAGGTCGGCTTTCCTGTAGTCCAGGAGATCATAGTCAAATGAACCGTAGCCCTGGGTCACCGTCTTTAGGCGGTCGTAAAAGTCGTATATAACTTCGGCCAGTGGCATATCAAATTGAATTTCAATCCGGCCAGGTGTGGGGTAGCCGAACCTGGAGTTGACACTGCGCCGCTCAAGACAGAGTTCCATGACTGCCCCCATAAAACGTTCCGGGATCAGAATGCTGGCTCTTATAAAAGGTTCCAGTGCCTCTTCTATGGTGGAAGGCTCAGGATAATATGAGGGGTTGTCCACGGTGATGGTTTGGCCGTTAGTGAGAATGAAACGGTACTCGACTGTAGGGACGGTCAGAATAATTGACTGGTCGTATTCCCTTTCAAGGCGTTCCTGCACGATCTCCAGATGCAATAGGCCTAGAAAGCCACAGCGAAATCCTATACCCAAGGCTGCAGATGAATCCTGTTCAAAGACGAGGGCAGCGTCATTTAATTTGTATTTGTCCAGTGCATCAACCAGGGGTTGGTAATCGTCTGACGAAACAGGATAGAGGGAAGAAAAGACGACGGGTTTCACTTCTTTGAAGCCTGGCAGGGGGTTGTGTGATGGATGAGAATCCAGGGTGACGGTGTCACCGATTCTGGTATCCCTGACGGTCTTGATGCCTGCGATTATGTAACCGACTTCTCCTGCAGATAGGTCCTCTCTTGGCTCCTTAGTCAGTCGGAAGATACCCACCTCTTCAACTCTGTATGTGGCCTTGTTGGACATCAGTCGAATCACATCGCCAGGGCGGATGCGGCCCGTAAAGAGCCTACAACTGACTATAGTACCGCGAAACGGGTCATAGTGCGCATCAAATATCAACGCGGCCAATGGTTCCTCAATGAGACCGGTTGGTGGAGGGATCAGTTCTGCAATGGCAGCCAGAACATTATCGATGCCAGCCCCCTCCTTGGCAGAGCACAGGATGGCCGAATCCGAGTCAAGCCCAAGGTCTACTTCGATTTGCTCCTTGACCCGGTCTACGTCAGCGGAGGGAAGGTCAATTTTATTTATAACAGGGATAATTGACAGGTCGTAATCCATGGCAGCATAAAGATTGGCTACTGTCTGGGCTTCAACTCCCTGTGCGGCATCAACCAAAAGGAGGGCACCCTCACAGGAGGCGAGAGTCCGGGATACCTCGTAAGAAAAGTCCACATGGCCCGGCGTGTCAATAAGGTTGAATTCGAAGGTCTGGCCTTTCTTGTCCACATAAGGAAGCGTAACCGCCTGGCTTTTGATGGTAATGCCCCTTTCCCGTTCGATTTCCATATTGTCCAGGATCTGATCTCGAAAATTTCGCGTTTTCACCAGACCGGTTGTCTGAATCAAGCGGTCGGCAAGAGTAGATTTTCCGTGGTCAATATGGGCGATGATACTGAAATTTCGTATTTTTGTCGTATTTTTCATTAGTTAACAGGGCAGCAGTGATTTCAGATCATTATTTGCATGAAGGCATCATCTTCGGTCTTCTTTTCACTAAGAAGCCCTTCCATCTTTCTTGATTTATGATTTGGATCGATTATCATTTTGGCAGTCTCTTCACCGGAGACTATAGCCTGGTGAATTCCTTCTCCTGTTGCATAGGAGGCCAGGCCCGCAGCGTCGCCAACCAGATAAGTATTTCCAAACTCATGACCTCTATAATCACAATTAATGGGAAACCCCATTGGGCTCTTTGCCTGAACTCCTATACCCATTTCACTTAGCCATGTCGAGAAATTCTCTTTCAGGGTCTTCGGGGACAGGAATCCCCGACCACACCCGCAACCAACGGAAGAGTAGCCTTTGTGTGGAAAAATCCAGCCATACCACCAAAGAAAAAACCTCTTGTTGTAGTGATATTGATTCTTCTTAATTTCTCCCAGATGATCATATAGTTTGGCGCAAATCAAATGCTGTAGGGCGAAAAGCACATACTCCTGTCTTAATTTCAAATATCTCCTTACAATTGACATGGACCCGTCCGCACCTACTAGGTATTTGAACCGAATCTCTTGGTGGCCATGAACGGTCAAGCGCCCCTCCTCAATTCTCTCAACCCTTGAGCCAGTTCTGATATGGATCCTCTTTGTGTCCAACTTCTGTAATTGGCTCTGAGCCAAGTCTTTTC
>JAXHTA010000515.1:0-2819 GCA_034190285.1 Thermodesulfobacteriota bacterium
GAAAAAAGGAGTGTAGCTTCTCAAAAAGTCAGGGAGAACAAAAGAGACCCACATGGCCCTTGGATAGGAGGATACACTCGGACTTTTTGAGAAGCTACACTCCTTTTTTCTAAGCGACGAATAGAATAGGACAAATATACCTATAACACAATAGATCATAACATGTTATGCAGAAACAAGGCCGGCTTCTTTGGGAAAGATTCAGGGTTCTTGCTTTCCGTTTGATATTTCTTGGCTTTTGGGTCATCATGACAACAACGCCTGCCTAAGGAGAAAGACCAGAGTGAAGATCCGGGTACGGAAGAGCGCCTTCGGTTGTCCTCAGGCGGGAATTGTTCGGGGTTTTCAGGGCAAAATAGACAAACGACGTAACTACATCTTTGTACCCACTTTTCAGGAAAAGCTACAATATTGTAATACAGGAGAATTAGACTACGAGTTCTGTTCACATCATAACTTATTGAAAAACATATACGAATTATTTTTTCCCTGATTGGCATTTTGATTGCAGAATCATATATTTCAAACAGCTAAGAAAGGGAGGGCGTATGATGAATTGCCTGACAATTGATGATGTTGAAAAAGTGGTAAAGGATAAGAACATCAGCTTTATTCAATTCTGGTTCACAGATGTTCTCGGAGTCTTGAAGAGTTTTGCCATCACACCTTCTGAACTTCAAGAAGGCCTGACCGAGGGTATGGGATTTGATGGTTCTTCCATCGAAGGGTTCGCCAGGATCCATGAGAGTGATATGATAGCCAAACCGGATCCCGCCACATTCCAGTTGGTCCCGTGGCGTAGCGGCGACCGGCCTGTGGCCAGGATGTTCTGCGATGTCCTGAATCCGGATGGAACCCCATATGCAGGGGACCCGCGCCATGTGTTCAAACGGCTTTTGAACAAGGTTGCAGAACAGGGCTATACTTTTTATCTCGGGCCTGAGCTGGAATATTTCTATTTCAAAGACAATAAAAGTACACAGATCCTTGATACGGGGGGATATTTTGATTCAAGGCCTCTGGATATGGCGGGAACCCTGAGGAGAGAGACCATTTTTGCCCTGGAGGATATGGGTATCCAGGTGGAGTACAGCCATCACGAGGTTGCGCCTAGCCAGCATGAGATTGACCTTCGTTATGACGAAGGCCTTAAAATGGCCGACAAGACAATGACTTACCGCCTGGTGGTCAAAGAGATTGCAACGCAGCATGACATCTATGCCACATTCATGCCCAAGCCCATCTTCGGGGAAAACGGTAGCGGGATGCATGTGCACCAGTCCCTCTTTAGGGGCGGCAAGAATGCCTTTTATGACCCTGACGACAAGTTCAACCTGTCTGAAACTGCCAAGCACTACATCGCGGGAATACTGGCCCACGCCCCCGAGATCACGGCAGTAACCAACCAGTGGGTCAATTCATACAAACGATTGGTGCCTGGCTACGAGGCACCGGTATACGTGTCGTGGGCCAGGAGAAACCGGTCCGCCCTTGTGCGTGTGCCTATGTACAAACCCGGTAAAGAAGCGGCCACCAGGATGGAGTTACGTTCACCAGACCCCTCATGCAATCCCTATCTCGCATTTGCGGTAATGCTTGGCGCCGGAATGGAAGGGATCGAGAAGAAATACGAATTACCCGAACCCATAGAAGAGGATATCTTTGAGATGAATCCCTCTCAAAGAGAGGCACTCGGGATTACCGACCTTCCTGGAAATCTCTACGCCGCCATCATAGCGACGGAGAAAAGCGGCCTCGTTAAAAAGGTCTTGGGTGACCATGTATTCAACAAATTCATTGAGAACAAGAAGATTGAATGGGATGCATACAGGACCCACGTGAGCCGATTTGAACTCGATAAATATCTGCCTAAACTGTAATCACAATCGTGGTGGGTCGACTTAGATGCTCTGGAGTCAAATAGTTGATTTCTCGAGAGGCAAAATGCTACTAAAAACTATCTTCCAAGGAGACAAGTAGAAAAATGAAAGATGATACAATGTCTATTATTGGCCAGAGCCTTTTTGGCTTTCAGGCCGCTTTGCAGCAAGCCGGTTCCACTCTTGACGAATATCTGGACAGATACTACTTCAACAAATGGATGGGAGAAACACTATATGCCTCCATGGCGCTGAGGACGACGTTTGTGACTGCAATGCACCAGTTTCTGGCAGATGAAGGTCTGTTGAACCTTGAACGGATACAATTGAGTCCTGTGACCGATCCTCTGGCTCACGATGTGGAATGCGTCCCCAATATACATTACAAGGGCCAGCTTTATGTAATGACCCACAGTATGATCTACTCCAAATTTCTGGCCTGCCATAATTCCAGAATCAAGGGGGTCTTCGTGGATTCTCCGAACATAAGGCTGGAGATTGAGAGCCCCGACCGGGCTCAGCGGGGCAAGTACCTGATCGATTTCAGTCAAATGGACGTGGAGGTGAGGAGGAACAGGGGCATCGACCTGGAAACATACCTGAAAGAACCGGCCAAGGTAAGAAGTCTTCTGGCCGAGGATATGGAAAAGGGGCAGGATCTGTTCGAGCGTTTGATTATACACTCTATGACTCAATTAGTGGAAAAGAACGAAGATGATTTGAAGACCCTCGGCGTGGCAATTGAAGTGCCTAAGCAACCTTTCCCCCGCTTCAAATGTGACGAGTCCAAGAAGAAATATGGCCCTGGTTTTGAAGCGAAGCTGGGAGAAGAAATCAAGGACCAGTTTTTTTGGATCACAGGACTGTTAAGAGAGAATTACGACCTGATCTATCCCTACTTAAGACCGGAGGGTAAGGTACCTATCTCGGAAGTCGGCT
>JAXHTA010000516.1:0-2815 GCA_034190285.1 Thermodesulfobacteriota bacterium
GTTGGGATCGCTTGCCTCTACAATAAATGATAGCTGCTGACCCTCAATCCCTGAACGATCCGGGATAAACTGTAGCACAGGCGGTTGGGGCATGGCCGAGGGCTCGTCATATACAAGGGTGTAAGAGTCCGTTGTGTTGACGTCAAAGAGGTTCACGAAATGCTGCCAGCTATGATCAGGGTTCCTTGTTTTCGAAAGCCAGAAGTTCTCTTCCTTGATCTGCTTGCCGTCCGAACGAGCCACTTCTTTCAGGACCTTCTGGCCTTCGTGGGGATCTAAGAGTTGAACAAACATGAAACCCGCGGTCTGGGGTGTGGAAAGGGCATAGAGGGCCTCAGATCCGTATTGACCTTCAAGCTGAAGGGTTGAATAGGCCGACTGATCAAGGACCTCGGTGTCAACGCTGTCTGATTCGTATGCCCTGAAGACGTCGCCGTCCTTGCCCAAAAAATCCCGGATGTCATCCCTGCCCGGCAGGTCCACGAGCACATCACGGACAAGAAAATGGGTGTTGACGGCCTCTATAAGCGAGGTCAGCTCTCCTCCAAGTTCATCTGAATGGGAAAACTCGGCGTCGAACTCAACGAACTCGCCGGACAGTGTGCAGGTCATAATCCACCGGGCCATACCGGAGGCGTTGGGTTCTATATCGCCGAAATCCACCAGGAGGCTTTCGGTTGCGGGTTGGCCGTTGACTTCACTTCCTTCAATGACAAAACCTATAAGCAGCCCCTGCTCGTTTTCAACTATTTGCGGCTGGGCCGAGTCTATTTTGAGATTTCTTGCCGCGCCAAAACCGTTGTTCCGTACCCGTACGCCCAAAGAAAACGGAACGGGTGGCTCGATTTCCGGTGTCCATGCGTCGTCGCCGTAGACCTCGGACGGCAGAAAATAGTCCAGGGTAAGTTCCGGCATGGGCTTGACAAAAATATAGTCCGGGGAGACTTCCGTGACCTGCTCCTCGCCGCCGATTGTATAAGTGAGGGTGGCCCCCACGTAATACAGAGCACCATGCTCCAGGCCGTTTGATGCGCCGGGTGCCGGGATGATCAACCAGTGGATGTCGGCAGAAGATGAAGGTGCCACGGTTCCAGCTCCATCCACATCAGAGATGTTTTCCATCGAGTCCACGCGTATGAAGAACTTTACGAGGGGGTCGGGATCATCCGGATCTGAACTCGCAAGGACAGTCTCTCCATCCTCGTCGGCAAAAGACACATCCACATCCACATCCTCGAGTGTGATATGGGAAAGGCCGTTGTTGATACGCATGTGCGCATCAAACCCCTGTCGCTCCAGGGTCAGTTCCTGCCTGATTTCGATCTTTACCACGGCGCACAGCGATTCGCCCTCCGCATGGGAGAGGGCCGGAAACAACAGAAACAGGCCCAAAATAAGCAAGCCGGGCACTCTGGTCAGGTCCAGCGATGTGGGCACTTTTGAGATATTTGTCTTTCCCATTTTCTTCCTCCGAATTAGAGCCGTTTATGAAATCCCCCTCGGTCCCCCTTTTTAAAGGGAAAAGAAGTTGTTCGACTTTCTGAGAGATTACATAGTGTCTGAACGAAAACTAGGATTTTTCGTCAAGGTCAAGGAAGATCAAAATCTTAACCGCAGGAATATATTAAATATTTTGAGGATTAAGATTTTTATCTGACGTAGAGATTGGCAAAAAAGACAGTTTTCGTTCGGGCACTACATATGCAGACCTCATGTGTTCATCTTTACCTTCAACCCGGCACCCTTGAATCGAAACCTGTTGAATTCCAGCATGGGATTGTCGGGTGATTCCTCTATCATTCTCATGGCAATGTAGTTGGAGTTGTTTTTCATAAAGACCCTGTTCTGGGGGTCGCAGATCTGCCACGCACCGTCGTGGTAAAACTCGGCCCAGTTGTGATACCCACCAGGTTTCAGGGCAGCGTTCTTACCGGTGATATATCCGCCGATACACCGTGCCGGGGTCCCGGCCGCCCTGCACAGGGCAACGAAAAGATGCATGAATTCCGTACAGTCGCCCTCTTTGTGTCTGAGCGCATAGAGGGCGCCGCGGTTATCACTCAAATACCCTGCATATTGCACATTGCCTGAGACCCACTGAAAGATCTTTTCCGCGGTCTTTACGGGTCTTGAGTCTTTCAACTTCTGCGCAATCCGGCGCAGGTCAGGATCGTCGGATTCTATGTACTTCTCCTGCCTGAGAAACAGCTGCGTGTCATGGACAGGGGTTGGATTAGGCCTTTCAGAAAGCAGGAGGTCGGCCCTTATGGTTATGATCTTGGTGGCAAAGGGGGGAAAGTCGTTGAACGTGAAATGAAGAATCTGATTACCAGATTCATCTGAAATCAACCGGTATGGGTGGGAGCTTTCAATGGCGGCGCAGCGCTGGATTGCGGTCTGTTTTACAGGGGCATAGGTCCAGAACTCAGCGTCTTTTATGACGCAATTCGTTTGGTTGCGCAGAGTGAAGGCATACTGGATATGTCTTTTGATGGGGTAGGTAGGTTCCCGGACGCGGGCCTTTAAGAGATTTGACACAAGAAGACCCGTAATCACAGAAAAAAGGCAGAAAACCGAGACATATATACTAATCTTTTTCATTGATTCAACCGATAAAAGGGTTTGTCTTCCCGCCTGCCGGTGGAACTCTCATCAATCTGCACGTCTGTCTCTATCGTGATCGGTCTTGCTTCTTCGTAGACTCCTTAAATCTTGTTCAAAAACCCCCCATCCCATAGCCGTCAGGCTAAGAGCAACTGGATTCAGTCTCCAATGTATTTTCAGGAAGTTGCCGGGATGTGGTCCTGTCTTCAGA
>JAXHTA010000517.1:0-2812 GCA_034190285.1 Thermodesulfobacteriota bacterium
TTTCAAGGAGCATACGGGATATATCAACCCTGGCCGCCATATCAGTGAGCATGAACTTGAGAGACTGGAAGCCCACGAGGCTTTTGCCGAACTGTTCTCGTTCCTTTGCATACTGGAGACCATAGTCGTATGCCGCCTCCATTATTCCAAAGCAGCACGCAGCCCCCAAAAGCCTTGCAAAGTTCAGCGACTCCATAATCAACTGAATTCCTTCACCCTGCCTTCCCAGGACGTTTTCCGTATGACAGACGGCCCCATCCAAAAATATTTCTCCGATATCAGCCCCATGCATACCCATCATTTGTAAAGGTTTTGTTGTTATGTTGTCTTCATTTCCCTTTCGTTCTATTATAAACAGGGTCAAGTCCTGTTCGAACCTGGCTGCAAATATCATGAAATCAAAGTGATTGGCGTTAGAGATGAAGACCTTGTTGCCGCTGAGTCTAAAACCTCCTTCGGCAGCCTCCGCCGCCATCCTGATCTTTCTCATGTCCGAACCGGCATCCGGTTCAGCGATTGCCATTCCCCCCACCGCCTTACCGGACAGGGCGGGGGCGAGGAATCTCCTTTTTTGTCCCTCCGTACCAAACCTGTGTATGGGATTTGTGCCCATGCAAAGGTGCGAGAGGATAGCCTCTGCCACGGCCCCTGATGTGTGGCTCAACTTTCTTGCGAAGTATACAAGATATTTCCAATCAAGACCCATGCCTCCGTATTCTTCGGGAAAGGGCATTCCCAAGATCTTTTCCTCCCCGAACTTACGGAAGACCTCTCGAGGATAACGGCCTTCTTCCACCTCATCAACAAGGGGTCTCACCTGTGATTTTATGAGTTCATGTATCAAGTCGGTTATCTGGTTGTCCATGCTTCTGACTGAGAAGGACGGGGAATTCCCCGTCCTTCTCTTTTCTCCTTATTGGTAATTACCATCTGTCCTTTTGTTCACACACTAGGCATATTTTTGAATGATCTCCTTTATCTCCTTGCTGTCAAGAATTGGTCGCTTGAGTTCTCTGATCTGGGTCTTGTTTTCAAGCAGCTTCTTTGCAAGGTCCTTGTACTTCTGTGCCTGGTCTGAGTCCGGGAAGACCTGTACCACGGTCCTTTTCAGGTTTTCCGACTCCTGTACCTCAGGAGCCCTCGGGATATAGTCAATCACCGGAACGTCTATGGCTCCGAAGACCTCGTCCATTATTTCCTTTTCATGAGGAACGCCGCGCATGTTGCATATGACTCCACCAACACCTGTATTCATATTGGGATTCTGCGATATCGCGCCCATAACACTCTGGATGATCTTCATGGCCTGTTCCATAGGGGCCAGTTCTCCACTTGACACAATATAGGTCTGGGGGGCGAACTTGAGCGGAGTGGCAAAACCGCCGCACACAGTGTCTCCAAGGACATCGTAGAGTATAAAGGTCGGGTTGAAGTCCTCGTAGTGTTTGAATTTCTCCATATTATCGAGGGCAAGTCCCACACCCCTTCCCGCACAACCTTTTCCGGGTTTTGGTCCCCCGCATTCGCTGCCGAAAAAACATCCGTCATAATCGACGCCTTCAAAGGTATGTTCGGCCATAAATGCCTTGTTTATCCTTTTCCTCCTGGCCTGATATTCCCTGTAGGAATCGAGTATGGTGGGCTTCAGCTCTCCACACAGTGTAGCGATAGAGTCCCTCTTCGGGTCGCAACCTATCTGGTAGACGATTTCACCGTTAAGGACGAGGGCGGCGCTGACATTGGATGAGGTCGTTGACTTTCCGATTCCGCCCGTACCATAAATGGAAATCCTCATGGGCTTGTCTCTTTTTACCTTTTCTTTGGGTATTGCAGCCTTAAAGGCCTCTGCGAGGTCCTTGCCCGCGTCAGCACTTGTCCTCTGGGACTGCTGGTAGGAAAGATACATGTCAAACAGGTCATCATACTTCTGAATAGGCTCGGGTTCAAATTCCGCCACTCCCTTATCGATCCTGTCTCCAAGTTCCTTGAAGGTCTTTGCGATCTCCGAATCGGGAAAGGCCTCGAATACAGATAACCCTTTAAGATCCGCCTGCCTGAATGTATCGGGATCCCGAGGAATTTTGGCAAGTATAGGGACATTCGTCCTCTTGGCAAACTCCTCAATGATCTCATCTTCCTTGGGAACACCCCTGAAATTGGCAATAAGCCCGCCTATGGTGACACCAAGAACCTTGAGTTCATTAACGGCCCTGATAATGTTGTTGCAGGCGTAAAGAGACATCAATTCGCCGCTCGAAACCATATAGACTTCAACGTGATCGCTTTGTCTCATGGGTGTGGCAAAACCGCCGCAGACCACGTCCCCGATCACGTCATACATAAAGATATCTGCCTCTTTCAAAATAGGTATCTCTTCAGCGTGTTCGTGGAATTCGTGCAGAGCAAGTCCTATTCCCTTTCCGGCGCATCCTATGCCTGGTTCAGGGCCCCCGCATTCGAAAATGCCTACTCCTGTTGGGGTAGTAATAAAGGTATTGTCTATGTTTTTCTTTGTCACTCCCTCGGTCCGATAGACGTCTAAGAAAGGCGTGGGAGGCTCAATGCCTGATGGTCCATAAACTTCCGCCACATTTGCCTTGGGAGAACACCCGAACAGAACAGGTCGGTGGCCTCCCTTTGCAAATACCGCGGAAAGATTAGAGGAAACCACGGTCTTGCCTATCCCTCCCTTTCCATAAAAAGCCAAAAACCTAATGTCTTTATCTTCCATTTTACGTCTCCTTATTGGTTCACGACGTCAAAGCCGCTCTGTTCCCAGTTTTCTCTATAGGCGTTGTCTCTCATGAGTTCA
>JAXHTA010000518.1:0-2798 GCA_034190285.1 Thermodesulfobacteriota bacterium
AGAAGGCTCATTCACTGTAGTTGGCTTAAAGCTGAAGTAATCGCATTCCCATGAGAGGGCAGGCCAACACCTATAAGGCCTCCCCTTGTCAATAGGGCAAACGACACCATTTGGCCAAACACTGGATTTGGTCAAGGCTTTGTTCTTATGGAGATCACGTCCTCTTGAGATCGATGTTCCGACTCGCTGTTTGACGTTTGGGTTCGCAGACCGAGTGTCTGCACCAAACACCTATTGGGGCTCTGAGCTGCTTCTTGTCTTTTGATAAGCGGCTGAGACCTGAAAAAGGTCTCGTCCCAGAAACATACCGGTACCCATATGCCGGCCCGATCAAGTCGTGGAGCTCAGATGTTGCCATCTGTCTCAGTTAGTCGGCGGACTCGGGATGGGGCAGAACACTTAAACCGAAGGGTTGGCAATCATAATAATGGCCGGGGACGGGACAGGCATCCAATCAAAGCAATAGGACTCAAGGGATAGTTCTCCTGCGGAGCCGGCGGCATTCGAAGATGCAAGTAAGTTAAGGCTCCGAAAAAAGGTTGCTCCTTGTTCGTTCCAGTTAGACGTACAGCTTGCCTGCCCTCCCCGATGAATCAAACTCGGTTCAAGAACACCTGCATATCGAAGGGCTCCTTTCGCTTGAGCATGAAATAGACGGCACGGGCCAGTTTCTGGGCCAGAATGGCCAGGGCTTTTGATTTGCCGTATTTGCTCACCCGTCGCTGGTGTATCTTTTGGGCCGGTTCGTTCCCCTTGAGGAATAACACCGCCGCCTCGGAGAAGGCCCACTTCAAATGGACATTGCCGATCTTTGAGTTCCGGGAACCGGACTTCTTCCCCGCCGATTCCCGTTGGGGTTTGACCAGCCGGGAATAGGAGATGAAATTGGCCACGGTGGGGAATCGATTGATATCGTGGATTTCGTAAAGCATCACCAGGGAGAGTATCTTGCCCACCCCATACATCGATTGCAGCAGGTACAGGGAGTGGGGATCATTCGTCCGGGCATGTTTGAGGATGAATAGTTCTACCTCGGCCAGGAGTTTATCGTAATAATCGACCAGGTTAAGATCGACGGTGATGGTCTTTTGGACGGTGGCATCCTCGAAGCGATCAGCTACACCGACGCGATTTGATTTATAAGCCAGTTTCTTGCCGAAGGGGGGCAGGTTGTATTGGGAATTGGTGTTCTCGATATGAGCCAGGAGTTCGGCCCGTTTGTGCATCAGGTACATCCTTCTTCGGAGCAGATCACGGGTGGGCCTCATTTCTCCGGGATAGACATAGGCCACGGGAAACATGCCTCCCTTGAGGATGACGGCGATCTTTCGGGAATCGATCTTGTCGTTCTTGGTTTTGCCTCCGTGGATAGCTTTGAGGTAGAGGGCATGGCCGAGAACGAAGGGGATATCCTCCCTGGCACAGAGGTCGGCGATCCAGTACCAGGTGAAGGTGCACTCCACTGCCACGCAGATATCCTGCCGGAAAGGCTCGATCACCTTGAGGAAATTCTCGGCGTTAGCGTTCATGTTGCGATGCACCATGATTTCCCCTTCCTTATCGATGATGCAGACGTACATGGTCCTGGCGTGCAGGTCGATGCCACAGAAATGCTGGTGCTGTTCGTTGTAGAAATTCATTTTACTTCCTCCTTATATTACCGAGTTGAAGATCAGCTCGGCTTGCTATCAGGAGCGTAATTGCGATGAGCTGTGCCTGTCAAAGGGTAGCGGCAGTTCGAGCATAAACTTTACCATTGACAGGCACAGGTCGAGCGATATAATATTCAGGCAAGTCGCGCCTCGCTCCTTCAAACCGGAGGCCTTAATTAAGTATCAAGGCCATGAAATCTACTATGTCGGAATGACCACTCAGAGTATTCAAACTCGCCTCAGGCAGGGCTTTTCCGCCAAGGGAGAGCATGGTTATTGGGGATACAAGTGGCAGAACCAAGAATTCGTGGAATTACTCGTCTGGACGTTCCCCGACGGCGACAAAGATCATGTGGAGGCTATAGAAGCAGAACTGGTTTACTATGTCCGGGCGAGAACTGGCAAATGGCCCACATACCAAATGGAAATTCATTTCCACGGGGCTTCGGAAGTGCAGAGGCAGATTGCTCAGTCAATATTAGAAAAATGCTTGGGGGAAAATCAGGTGAGGGAATGATCTCTGTATGCAAGAGTCACTCACAATACGCTGAGACTGTATAGTGATTGTACTGGGGGTAAAATGCCGCTATTTAAAATCGATAACCAGACCCTGACTGCTGTGGAGCAGACCAATTTCGACCTGGAAAAGGTCCTCCAAAACCTCATCGAAGAAAACCTTGGCGTGGTCTTCAACTGCCGTTTTGTAGCTTCGGAGTTTGTCACCGAAGCCATCCATGCAGGTAGGATCGATACCCTTGCCCTTTCTGAAGACAACAACCCAGTAATCATCGAGTACAAGAAGGTCGAGTCATCTGAACTGATCAACCAGAGCCTCTTCTACCTCTCGTGGATCAATGACCATCGAGGCGATTTTGAGATTCAGGTTCAAAAATCCTTGGGCAATAACACTGAGGTAGACTGGTCGGATGTCCGTGTCATCTGTATTGCCCCTAACTATAAGAAATATGACCTGCATGCGGTGCAAGTAATGGGGGCCAACATCGAACTATGGACCTATCGACTCTTCTATAATTCTACAATGTATCTCGAAGAGGTCTTCCAGAAAACATACCAGCAGGGACTGCAAAAGCCTAATGGAAAAGACCCAACGATGATTTCCGCCGGGAAGAAAGCTGCCCTCACCAG
>JAXHTA010000519.1:0-2794 GCA_034190285.1 Thermodesulfobacteriota bacterium
AATGGAATACGTAATGCAATAATATTCGGCCTGGAAGGGCAATCTCTGGCCCTAGCCCGATCGTTGCTCTCCCGCGGCCTCGGTGTAAGGATAGTCGCCCCGGAAGTCAACCAGGAAGATGTGAGAGATTCAGATATAGATATCTGCCCCATTTCCAATTTGACTCTGGAGGCATTGGAGAAAATTAACGCCGGTCAAGCCCAAGTGCTTGTCGCCATGCTCTCCGATGAAGAAAACTATCATATTTGTGAGTTGGCATATGAGCATCTTGGCACGGAAAGCATGATCGTGCGTCTGAATAATCGGGCCAATTTTGACCGTTTTCATGAACTGGGCGCTTTGATTGTTGATCCCACCACGGCAATCGTCAACTTGCTGGATCAATTTGTTCGTTCCCCGACAGCGGCTTCGCTGTTGCTGGGCATGGAAGAACGCCAGCAGCTTGCTGAACTGCAACTCCGCAACCCAAATCTTCACGATATCGCTCTCCGCGACATACGCCTGCCTTTGGACGCGCTTGTTCTATCCGTTAATCGCCGCGGTCAGATGTTAATATCTCATGGTTATACGCGTCTCGAAGTCGGTGATTGGGTTACCGTGATTGGTTCGCCAAAGAGCCTGGAGGAGGTTTCTCTTCTATTCGATATTGACAGGGAATACGCACTTTTGCGCCTTATTGAAACAGTGTCACCGAAAGAACTTGCATCCCACTCACTGGAAACGGAGGTAAGAGAAATCATTAGGGAAGAAGATGATGGTCCCAAAGATCGGTTTGACAGGTTTATCGAAGAAAGTAGTGTAATAGATATTGATCATGCCATAGAAGTAGAGGAGCTTTTTCAACTAACGGCCAAGACCATGGCCGCCCGACTGAACGTAAAACCCGCCTATCTTTTTGAATTGCTAATGGCCAGAGAAGCGGAAAGCAGCACGGCCATAAGTCCAGGCATAGCCATACCCCATATCATCATCAACGGAGAACATACATTCGGTATCCTCCTGGCCCGTTGTAAGGAAGGGATTACCTTTTCAGAATCGGCTCCCATGGTCTATGCCGTTTTTGTCCTTTTAGGGACAAGGGACGAAAGGAATTTTCACCTCCAGGCTTTGTCAGCTATTGCGCAGATTGTCCAGGATCGCTACTTCGAAAAGAAATGGTTCAGGGCCAAAAGTGAGAAAGCCCTGCGGGATGTTATTCTTCTGGCAAGACGCAAGAGGCTGGGTTAGAGACCGGGCGACTGAAAACCTGCTCCGGATAACCGCCGTCTGAACCTGAATTGTATACTTCCACATTTATTGTTCTGCGCTTATAATCATGCTCGAACTTAAGTAGTTAGTGTCTGAACGAAAACTAGGATTCTTCGTTCAGATCAAGGAAGACGAGAGTAACTCCTCAAAAGGTCCGAGCATATCCTCCTATCCAAGGGCCATGTAGGTCTCTTTTTTAAAGGCCGCAACATAAATTTTCGTGCCGAACGTTCAACGCCCCCCGGCTAATTAAATACTACCTCAGTACAGGCGGAAAGGGCGAAGGTTTTACATTATTCTGCGTTTTGCCGACTAGCCAAGTCTGTCTTCCTTATCTCTCTTGATAACTGTTACTCCTCAAAAAGCAAGGGGATTCCTTTTTTATAAAGCCAAGTGCGTCACTGACGTAAGATGGACAGCAAAAGATTGATGATACCGATTGCAGACTGCGAATGCATTATTTGCAAATTGCACTTCCTTGTATTTCCTTCCTGAATGTGGCGCCATTTCTCTTTGGGCAAGACGGCCTGAGAAGACTGCATATGCCATAATCTACCCAATTTGCAATATAATTGGTCTTATGTTTTGATCATTTCTATTCCAAGGTGCGGTCAGTTGATGCGAAATCATATCTCTGTCCTGGTAAAAAAAGGCCATGAACCGAGTGCAACCCATTCGTCTGGTTTGCAATTTGCAACACGATAGTGGCGCGACCGAGGAAGACTCGTGCCAGACCTGGTGGAAAAAGCTGCGCGAAGAGCTCGTTAACTCGAAAAACAGAGATTGGGGAGGAAAATCGGGTTAACACCTAACTGGGACAAGGCCCGAGTTCGCAAATACATAGTTAGTGCCCGAAAGAAAACTGTCTTTTTCGCCCATATCTCCGTCAGACTCAAGCCTTACCCCTCGAAATAGTCAATTTATTCCTGCGGTTAAAAGTTTCGTCTTCCTTGATATGGGCGAAACATCCTAGTTTTCGTTCAGGCACCAGGTATACGACAAATGGACTCATTTTATCTCTTCAAGATCATGGGCTTTCTGTATGGATTCTTCATACCTTCAGGACAAAACAAATGCCAATGTCCGGTGTCTAAGTGATGCTGGCACCTTTATTGCAAAATATTCTAACGGGCCGTGCAGGTACATCACTCCTTAGAGTGTCCGATCTCATCATAAGGCTTTCTTTCAAGCATATTGAAGGAAAAGCCAATTGCTTCGGATGCGAGGGAGGTCGACCCAGAAAAAAAGGGTGGTTGAGTGCCGCCGAGATTCAACCCGGAGAACAGAAAACCCTGTGACGGCGTAGAGCCTTCAAAGGTTAAGGTTTCTTCATGGGTAGGCAAGCGGCACTTGGTAAGCCTCTCGGATGTGCGTGAATTTGTTCCACCAGACATCTCAAAGAGAGCAAGAAGGAATATGAGAAGTTGGGTCGGGAATGCGACATATTGGGAGGCATTATATATAAGGACTCGTTGGATAGGCAACCCACTAACCCAACCCATCATCCTGCTGGCGTCTCCACACTCAACCTAACTTAACCTTACAA
>JAXHTA010000052.1:0-13035 GCA_034190285.1 Thermodesulfobacteriota bacterium
GAACTACTGTTTTCGGCGCTAACAGAAATCGACCATAAAACCGTCTTTTCCGGCAAGGCCAGGAGGGTGGCTTCCAGTTCGGCTTCAGCTATGAATAGTGAGCCTTCTGAAAGGCTAAGACTATGTCTTAAGGAAAGATTCTTGAGAGATCCATTTAGA
Organism: Thermodesulfobacteriota bacterium; assembly: GCA_034190285.1. GTDB lineage: Bacteria > Desulfobacterota > DSM-4660 > Desulfatiglandales > Desulfatiglandaceae > JAXHTA01. The sequence continues at coordinate 160 of JAXHTA010000052.1, forward strand.
ACGACATCCGTTGTGTCTAATGATGTAAGCTTGCGGGAGACTTCTGCAAACACCCTTTGCCTGACCAGCCCATCAAAAACGCAATCACGGATATAAGGGGCAAAAGCCCTACAATTGATATTTGTCGTCCTGAATAAAACCGACTCGGTCCCTGAACCGGCAAAACTGCCCATAGCCAAATTCGCTGAGTAACGCGCCTCAAAATAGTTTGAAAAATTATATAGATATGACTCTGGAATCGCCATCTCTCTTGGGTTATATACGAGCTGTTTTGCACACCCTGTGTAAAGCAATATGCTGACAACAAAAAAAAGTTTTAATGGCCTTAGCATGATGAAAACCCTAAATTAGTGGTGAAAATATTGCATACGCTGTAAGACTGTAGCCTTTTGAAAATAAGACGCTTTGACCAGCTTGCATTTGTTTCAAAGGCCTCCCAAAAACTGGAAAAAATCTTTACAGTTTCCATTGTATAACCCCGAAGCGAAGCGTCGGGGTGGTTTGCAGAAGTGTTAACAAACGCGTAGTTTGGGATAACGTGTTTAATTAGCTTAAATCTATATTACGAGAAATTCTTTTTGACAATAACAAAGTGAATGTCTATAGTACCTTTTCGACCATATTTTCGCTATACGTTTTTTGATCTCACGTTTTGTTTCGGCAGTAATTTCCGAGACCAAGGAGGAACCATGGGCGACGCTGACTTCGACTTGAAAGAAACTAAACGGACGAGGCTTATCTCGTGCTTATTGATTATCGCATTGATTACCCCTTTCTTGGGGTGTGCTGCAGGGTTAACCCATACACAACAAAGGGAAATGGAAGGATATAATGCTAAAAGGCTTGCGGTCCAGGAAAAAAGTCCTGGCACAGCCACAGCATTAGGCTTTTTCTTGGGATTTGGATCATTTTATACTCGCCAGTATGCCCTTGGGCTCGTTGATTTCCTTTTTTGGCCTTTGTCTATGTTTTGGGACCCAGTCAATGGCAACAGAGGCGCCCATAGAATCAACTATTACGCCACAAAAGAATACGTTTCAGCCGAAATGGAAAAAGAGATAAAAAAACTCGACTACGACCTGGAAGACGGGACCATTACAGAAAGGCAATATATTCTAAGGAAGAGACGGATTGAACAGAAATATTCCGTGCATTGAAAGTATTTCCGCCTGAGTGTCTGAAAGAAAAATAGGGTCTTTCGTCGAGATCAAGGCGGGCTTCCCGATACATGTGGAATCAACCAAAGGTCTCCCTTTGTTGTTGTCCCTTACACATATTCTATCCCACTTTTACCGTTTCGTGTTTAGACCATTCTTCAATCCTGAGTGCGTCTGTCTGAGACTTCAGTTTCTCTCGTTTTCGGCCTTTATTTGATTTTGGCTTTGAAACAACAGGATTGGGGCTTTTCACGTAAAAAGGACAAGCCTACTGGAAACTCAGCACGGTTTATCAGGACTATTTCGGTACTCGCCAGCCAGTTCCAGAGAAAGAAAGATCAAGCGGTCGAGAAGCTCTGGAAAGGAAAGCCCTGCTGCCTTGGCAGCCAAAGGAAAAAGGCTGTTCTCGGTCATACCCGGTAGGGTATTTGTCTCTAGCAAATAGATGGTTTCGTCTTGAATAATCATATCCGTTCTGCTCCACACACTGCATTTAAGCGCCTTGTGCGCCATTTTGGCACAATCCCAGGCCCTCTCTGTGAGGGAGCGGGAAAGCCGTGCCGGACAGATTTCACGGGTTGCATCTGCCGTATATTTGGCGTTGTAGTCAAAGAAGCGGTATGAGGTCCCGGGCATAATTTCAATAAGGGGCAGAGTCTCAAGTGTCCGATTTCCCAAAACGCAGCAGGTGACCTCAAGACCATCTATATATTTCTCCACCATCACATCTTGATTGAATCGAAATGCCTTTTCGATTCCCTCGACAAGCTCTTCCCTTGTGCGGCATACAGACGTTCCAAGACTGGATCCTTCGGCTACGGGTTTAACTACTGTCGTTAGGCCAAGCCTTTCTATGATCGGTGTTGCCGAAAAACTCTCGCCCCGCCTCAACATGATGTCTTCCGCCACCGTCAGTCCCGTGGACCTGAACATCTCCTTGGAGACGCTCTTATTTAGAGCCATGGCGCTCGATAAGACGCCCGATCCAACAAAGGGGATGCCAAAGATATCCAGGAGCCCTTGAATACAGCCATCCTCGCCATATTTTCCATGTAACAGGATAAAGGCGAGATCTATCTCCTCCTTCCTCTCCACCAAAGCCGTTAGGTTATGAAGCGGATCATACATGGTGACGTCGTATTTCTCCTTACTGAGAGCATGATAGACAGCTTCTCCGCTTTTAAGAGAAATCTCTCTCTCTCCGGACCACCCCCCGGCCAGTAGGGCGATGTTGACTCTATCCACCAAGAAATTTTCCTCCATTTCTGGAAAAACTAAAAAATTTTTCAAAAAATTCCTGGAATATATTCTGCCTATTCCGCTCACGCGCAGTGGCGGACTGATTTTATGATCGATATAACAGGATGTTAGGGACTACGCAAAAATCCCGCCATAATCCGCTTGACCTGAGAACTTCCGAAAAAACTAGAAAAATAGACCCCAATAAAATGAAAATCGGCAAAATATTGTGAAAAAGAGAGGAATCAAGAGATTTTTGTTGTGGATCATTTTCTGCACAAAACGCTCTCCTCCGCTAACACTCTAAATTCACAGCCAAAAACATTTCACAAAAACGCTTATTTAGTCAACAAGTTATAAAACCGTAGCCAATTTTTCTTGCGATTGATATAGGTTACTATTTGTCAAAAACTTTGAACAGGCTAAAAATTTGCTTCCGGCTACAACCTTTGACAGGCGCTTCTTCGGTCATGTAAAAAACTGTCCAGCTTTTTGGTCACCTCTTTGAGTCGCCTTGATATGTTCCTTCTTGGGATCACCTTAATACGTTTTGCTGTCATAGAAAATCACATCAAAATTCACCCTTACCCCCAATTGGGAGCCTGCGATGAAAACCACCTGGGACGAGATCAAAAACCAGATAAAGGCGGAACTTCCACAAAGCGCCTTCTCGCTCTGGATTAGCCCGATCACATTCCTGGAGCAGAAGGATAAATCTGTCGTCCTCTATTGTCCCAACAAGTTTTCACGCAACTGGGTAGTGGAGAATTATTCAACCCTTATCCAGGAAAAGTTCTACGAGGCGCATTCTGGGCGTGTAGACCTCATCTTCAAAGTGGAGACCCCCAAGAGAAAAAGCTCCGGATCCCCTTACACTCCTGATTCCAGGCAATTAACGCTTCCGAATCTAACGAGGAACGGAAAGTCCAGCAACCCATGCCTCAACAGGGACTTCACTTTTGACCGCTTCATTGTGGGCCGCTGCAATGAGTTTGCCTACACGGCCTCAAATTCCTTCGCCCATGGCGACCCATGGCATTATCAGACACTCCTAATGCTCGCCAACACAGGTCTGGGTAAAACTCATCTTTCCCAGGCAGTTGGCCATAGCATCCTGGAAGAGACTCCGCAGGCAAAAGTGTATTACGTCACCGCCGAGGATTTCACAAATGAGATGGTTTCCTCTCTAAAAAACAACCGGATTGAAGCATTCAAGAACAGGTATCGCCGATCCTGCGATGTTCTTCTTTTGGACGAAATCCATTTTTTAAGCGGCAAGGAAAAAACTCAAGCAGAACTGGGGCATACTCTGGATGCCCTTGCCAATGACAATAAGAAGATCATATTCACCAGTTCTCTTCCGCCCAAGGATATCCCAAGGCTATCCAAAGAGCTATCATCTCGTCTGACCTCCGGCCTTGTCACTACCATCGACAGGCCTGATTACGAAACCCGGGTAAAAATCCTCACTCGAAAGTCCATGGAACAGGACCTGTTGCTCCCCGAGGCGATAATCCATTTTCTTGCGAGCCACCTCAAACCGGACATCCGCCAGATGGAGAGTTCCCTGAAGTGCCTAAAGGCAAGGTCCGAACTCCTTAAGATGAAGATCGACCTTGACCTGGCAAAGGATGTTGTCAACGATCTCGTTTCGAGGAACAGTTCCATCACCTCAGATAGAATAAAGAAGCTTGTTTCCACTTATTACAAGATTGACCCCGATATGTTGCGGTCCAGATCAAGAAAAAAGGTTTACGCCTATCCTAGAAACATATATGTTTACCTGTGCCGCAGGCATACGGATGAAACCGTGGAAAGTATAGCTAAGACAATAGAGCGGAGTCATTCCACCGTTCTCTATGCGTCGGAACTCGTGGAACACAAAATGAAGACCGATGACAAGATGCGGCACCAGGTAGATTTTCTCAGTCAAAGGCTGAAGACATGAAAAAATGATCAATCGAGAAACCACATCCTTCAGAAGAATATGCTTTTGGTGCCTAATTGTCGTGTGTAGTCTATTGGCCGCTCTCCTGGGCTTGATTTCTCTTGCCTCCGTCTGGGTTGGTCTAATGCATATGCATCAACATGCCTTCTGGGTTCCCATTGCCGTCGGAACCTCATCGTTAACTGCACTTTCTTTCATACTGCCCCGCATCTTAAGACGCTTCTTCAGCCATATAAAAGAAAAGGATCTAGTCAATATTTCAGTCATTCATACCGGTTAAGCTTTCCTAAACCACATCCTCCCCATAAAATGACCTGAGAAAGTCCTCATCCCTTGGCGATAAATTGAACCGGAGTGCCGCCTCCTGAATCAGCATCAGAATTGCCCTGCTTTCATCCTCTTGCCGTTTCTCAGAAATCCATTTCACTGCCTGGCGTAGCGTCTCGCCCTTTGGCTGAATTGTTGCCATCTGATTTCTCCTTTCAGAGGCGAAAAAGGACTTGGTTCTAACGGCTTTTTTCAAGCCAGTGGGCATACACTTTCCCACACCGAGCCACCTCGCGCCACCAAGACTTCTTCTCCTCAAGAGGGCCTAAAAGTTGTTTGAATTTCAAGGCCGGTTATCTTCCCCCTAATCCAACCACTATTGAATGTGGGGTCCTTTGCCCACCCATTCGGGAGGGATTGTCAAAGAATTTTGGCAAAGCACAATTAGCAAATCGATAAAGCTGTATCCTCCTATCCAGGGACCCACATGGCCATTTTGACAAGAATAATGTATTGACGTAGATTAAAGGCAACCAGGTAGAAGCCTTTCCCGGAGGAGTTGATTTTTTGTAAGGGCTTGGCACATAATTTTTATTTTCTATCAAATCCAAGGAAAAGTAAATGGGGTGCAAAATGAAAATGCTATTGAAATAAGTCTTTGTAGGGATGATACAACACGTATTTGTACCCTTCGGCACAGAGGGCAAGCCAGCCCCTTCAGCACGCCACGTCTCTCTCACCTTCCCGAGGGGATTTCTCCAACTGATGCGATACTATATGAACTGTGGTTTGTTTTCGATGGCGGTCCAGCGGCCGATGCGGAATACAACCCCTAAAGGCTGCCAACTGGTGTCTAAAAAGAACCCCTGCCTGTTTTGTGGGGACTGTAGCGAGGTTATCTGTCATCTATATTTACAATTGACAATAGAATTGACAATGCACCAGTCGCAGAGATAAACGGAATTTAAGAAGGTCCTCTCTACTTGAAGGTATGTCAGAAAGAACAGCCGAGGTGGACACTTCTCAGTTTTCAGGGCGAGCGGAGGCCGCAGTGGGTAGCATCTCCTGGGGCTCTGTGAGCAGGAACTCGCCTTTCTCTATCCAGCCCTTCAGGAGACGGGCGATCTCGAGCGCCCTGGTATATGATGACAGGGGTACGGTGGGGACATCCTGCCCGTTAACACGGATCACACCGCTCTTCAATTCAGCATAGCTTACCTGCCCAAGACTGATCGCTTCCCCTTTTGGATAATCCTCTCCATAATCTATGATCTGGGTCAGGATTCCTTCGTCAGAAACGCCGGTAAAACGGGCTATTTCTTCATTCAGTATGGGGATGGGGACACCCAGGCCAACGGCAAGGGAGCAGCCGTAGCCGAGCATGCTCACTCCTGCTACCCACTTGGGATCCATTCCATTTAGGTTACCCTGGACCATAATTGTGCCCCCAGGAGTCATGGGAACTCCGTTCTCGTGTCTTTTGACATGAGGATTGTGCTGGGTTCCAGGGCCTATGACATAACCCATTGATCCGCCCAGAAATATCCTAGTGCCGAGTCCCACGGTGAGATAGTAGGGGTCGTTGAGGAGCGGGCTCAACTGGCCCGAAGTGGAATAGTTTGCATTTCCGAGGTTGGGTTTCAGGACACCCATGTAAGTGTAAACGGTCCTGTTTGAGAGGTTGGTGGCGCAGTTGTAGTTCTGGTAGGCGTTTCTGGGGTTCAGTAACACGGCATTGGTGAGATCCTCAATGGTGATCCTTCTCTTTAAATCACGGTTTGGGTAACAGTCGGTGCCATAAGCCGTAACTCTCAAATCCACTTTCTTGCCTGCCACGAGGTCGTGGATGACGTGGCCCCCGCCATATTTGAATTGTCCGGGGTGAACTCTGTTAAGGGGATCGTCTTCCGCCGGCTGGGTGGCCCCAATGTAAATGTCAACAGCGGCCAGACCTGCATAAGCGGGCACCCCGTTTAGCCACACCTCTGATGCCTTGATTGCTGGTTTGGCATGACCGAAATTGATAAAGGCACCTGAAGAACACATGGGGGCAAAAGTACCCGTAGTCACCACGTCAATCTCACGGGCGGCCTTGTTGGGTCCTTTTCTCTTGACTATATCAGCCATCTCATCAGCAGTGACCACCACAACTTGTCCCGCCTTTATCTTGCGGTTTATTTCATCGACCGTTCTTGATATCTTTTTTTGCGCCATTACTTGGCCTCCCCGGAAAGAAATCAGGAAGGTCATCATAAAGTCTACGCGGTCCCCTGACAAGAAAAAGTTTGGTGTGCTCGCTTTTTTGAACCAATTAGGAGATCAATATCTTTCCTGTAACAGATCAGACAAACCCTGACCTTGACTTCCTGGACGGCTTCCGATAACAATAGCCGGGTAATGTAGGTCCCCGCGAAGCGAAACAGGAATTTGCACTCCGAATCAGATTAGCTGAGACCAAAAAACCATCTTGAATCCCCATATGACCCCCGTTTGCCGAAGGGGGCTTTCGGTTCTGCTCTTTTGTCAAGAAAGGAATCAATACCGTCGAGAGGGGCTCCCCCTTTCTCAAGAGGGGGGAATAGCGGTTGTTTTTCATTTTGTCCCCAGCACAAAGAGACGGTTATCTATGAGTTGGTTGAGCCAGAATGAAACATGCTATGAAAATCGGCAAGTTGACCATTGACGCGAATGGCCCCTTTTTCGTCATTGCAGGGCCTTGTGTCATCGAAGATGAGGCTACTACATTCGAGGTGGCACGTTTTTTGAGAGAAACCGGTGAAGCCCTTGATATCCCAATTATTTTCAAGACCTCTTTCGACAAGGCCAACCGGACCTCGTTGAATTCCTTCAGAGGGCCAGGCGTGGATAAAGGCATGGATATCATTCAGGAAGTGAAGCTTATGACCGGTTTACCAGTCCTGTCTGACGTCCATCAAGCCGCCGAAATTGAGAAGGCGCCAGGGGTCCTTGATGTAATTCAGATACCGGCTTTTCTGTGCCGGCAAACCGATCTCATTCTTGCCGCGGCGCGGACCGGCCTTGTAATCAATCTCAAAAAGGGGCAGTTTCTTTCGCCCTGGGATATGGGATCGGCCGTTGAAAAGGTGATTTCCACCGGCAACCAGGGTATCCTTATCACAGAGCGTGGGACGTCCTTCGGGTACAATAATCTGGTGGTCGATATAAGATCCATACCTGTATTGAAAAGCTTCGGGTTTCCAGTGGTATTCGATGCTACGCACAGTGTCCAGCTTCCGGGAGGGCACGGCACATGTTCCGGGGGCCAGAGGGAATTTGTTGCTCCCCTGGCCAGAGCTGCTGTTGCAGCAGGGGCCGACGGCGTGTTCATGGAAGTCCATCCTGACCCGGATTCCGCACTCTGCGACGGACCCAATTCACTGCGTCTCCACGAGCTAAGACCTTTATTGACCGTGCTCAAACAACTCCACAGTCTTATAAGGCTCCGAACAGTTATGGATTTATCGGGTTAGATCACCTTTGACGTCCCCCTAACGGGATCAAACGCATGATTGAAGCAAGGGCCGCTGAAATTAAGATCCTTTTCCTTGACGTTGACGGTGTCATGACGGACGGAAAAATCACGATCACTGATCGGGGGGAAGAGACCAAGTCCTTTGATGTCAAAGACGGACAGGGCTTAAAGATGCTTATGGCCGGGGATGTTGAGGTAGTCCTGGTTACGGGCAGGAGTTCGCCGATAGTTGAACAGCGTGCCAGGGATTTGGGGATTGAAGAAGTATACCAAGGCATCACCGACAAAGGGGCCATTTGTGAAGAGCTGACAAGGGTCAAGGGCCTAAAGGAAAAGGAAGTCTGTAGCATGGGGGATGATCTTCCTGATCTTGCCATGTTTGTGAAAGCAGGTCTGCGCATAGCCGTGGCGGACGCTGTCAAAGAAGTTCGTAAAGCAGCAGATTTCATTACAACAAGCAAAGGAGGATCAGGCGCTGTAAGGGAGGCGTGTGAATTGATACTGAAATCCCAAAAAAAATGGCACGGCATGACAGCGATTTTCTCTGGAGAATAGGCTTTACAGAACAAATTGGGCCTTGATATAATACAGTAATTCACCGGCTTTTTTTAGAGGAAATGGGGCCGTAAACACGTCGACATTTATCTCAAAAAGCCAAGGTCTTTCGCGTAGTGAAATCCGTACAGGGTTGAGAAAAAGATTCTGGGGTACAATAACTGAAAGCATTTCCTTGGAAGCCGCATGAGAACCTTCGTCAAAAGACAATGGCCGCTCTTAGGAATAGGGGTCCTTTTGGCCGTAGTTGCCTTTTACCTCGTAAAATCCGGTGAAGGGTTTACCCAGGGGCCTATCCTAAAAGAGATCATGTCTGGAGAAGGTCTCAAGCTCAAAGATATCCATTTCACTCAGTACGATCCCGATAAAGGGACGAAATGGGTCCTTAATGCCGCAGAGGTCAGATATTCCGGAGACAAGAATTCTCTCCTTTTTCATGACTTTCGACTGAAATTGGAGCCCGAAGACGGCTCGGTGTTTAAACTGAACGGCAATAGTGGGGATTACTCCAGAGATTCCGGAGAAATTGACCTCCGGGGGGATTTGGAAGGGTCTTCCGGAGACGGTTACAGGATCGTCACCGAGCACATCCGTATCAACGAAAAGACCGGCCTCATGACTACGGACAAGCAGGTCAAGATATTCGGGCCTTTTTTTTTCGGTAGAGGGCAGGGGGCTCTTCGTTGATTTAAAAAAGGAATCGCTTAAGGTACTTGCAGATGTAGTCACTATTGTAAATAAAGAGTCTTTATGAGAAGCCAAAGACACGGGCCGTTTTTTCTATTCGCTGTCCTGCTGACTGGCCTTTTATTGTCAGGCCATGTGAGGTCTGATACCTCACAAAAGGAATCTGAAAAGGCCCTCACGTCGGAGGCGATTGTTATTGCATCAAAGTCCCTTGAGATAGATGATGATTTGAAACTGATCACCTTCACTGGGGATGTCAACGCAAAGAGTGATGATTTTGTTATAGATTGTCAAAAGCTGGTCGTTTATTACGAGAACGCGCCTGCCCGCAACGAGACGGGGGAGGTAAAAACAAGGTTTGACAAGATCATTGCCACTGGACAACTAACAATTAAACGCATTCAGGGTGGGGTGGCTACTGCGGAAAAGGCCATCTATTATCAGCAGGATGAAAAAGTGGTTCTTACGGGTAACCCGGTTGTAAGACAAGACAATGATTTTGTGGAGGGCAATCGAATCACTATATTCATAAAGGAAAACCGGAGTGTTGTAGAGAGTTCCGAAGACAGCAGGGTAAAGGCCTTTATTTTCCCTAAAAATGAAGAGAGGTAGCCCTTGTGACAGCGGCAGGCGAGATGCTCCTTGCAGAAGGCCTTGTAAAACTCTACAATGGAAAAAGGGTGGTTGACAGGGTGAGCCTGAGCTTAAAAAGACAGGAGATCGTCGGTCTTTTAGGCCCCAACGGAGCAGGTAAGACCACGACGTTTTACATGATGGTTGGTCTCACACGACCAAATATGGGTGCGGTCTTTCTCGATGGTCATGATATCACCCATGCCCCCATGTATCTGAGGGCAAGGAAGGGGATCAATTATCTCGCCCAGGAGCCCTCAGTATTTCAGAAATTGACGGTAGAGCAGAACCTGCTGGTCATTTTGGAGGCACTGGGTATCCCGGCACATGAACGGAAGATTCGCCTCCGAGAGCACTTAGCCGAACTCAACATCGCCCATCTGGCCAAACAGAAGGCCGTGTCGCTGTCGGGTGGAGAACGCCGACGGCTGGAGATAACCCGTGCCCTGATAACAGAACCGAGATTCATTTTGCTGGATGAGCCGTTTGCAGGGATAGACCCACTTGCCTTAAATGATATCCAGCAAATAATCAAACACTTGAAAGATCGGGGTTTGGGTGTCATTATATCAGATCATAACGTTAGAGAGACCCTGAGTGTCTGTGATAACGCCTATATAGTTAGTGAAGGCAAGATCATTGAGCATGGTCCACCGGAGAAAATCGTTCAGAGTAAAATAGCTCGGAGCGGTTACCTGGGGGAGGATTTTAGTTTATGATTTCCCATTTCAAGGTGTCTACCGTTTCATTATGGCCTTAGAACTACGACAATCCCTGAACCTGTCTCAGCAGCTTATCATGACCCCTCAGCTGCAGCAGGCCATCAAGCTTTTGCAGCTCTCCAGGCTTGAACTCCTGGATGCTATCTATGAGGAAATGGAAGCAAACCCTCTGCTGGAGGAGCAGGCCCCGGTTGATGCCGATGAGGACAGCAGGACAGAGGATGAGAAAGGTGAACCAGAACTGGATATCCCCGATCTTCCCGAGGTAAAGGTCGAGGAACGCGCCCGGGATGATGTGGATTGGGAAAATTACCTCTCTGAATATAATACTGGCAAGGCTGAATTGCCTCAAGAGGAAAGGGAGGCCCCTCAATTCGGAAACATCACGGCCAACAAGTCTACTCTTTACTCCCACCTCATGTGGCAGTTGAACATGAGCAATCTTGATGAGACACAAAAAGAGATCGGCCTTAACATAATCGGGAATCTGGACGAAGACAGCTATTTGGACATTCCGCTGGAGGAGATATCGCAGATCACGGGACAACCTCTGGAAAAGGTGGATGACGTTCTCAGTATTATTCAGGGCTTTGATCCAATTGGAGTGGCTGCACGAGACATTCGGGAATCTCTGTTGATCCAGGCCAGATTCCAGGGTCTCGGGGGGACGATTGTTGACAAGATAATTATGGATCACTTGGGAGATCTGGAAAAGAAGAAATACGATCGAATCGCCAAGAGGCTCTCCGTATCGATCCAAGAAGTCGTAACAGCTGTGACAATAATTCAGGGGCTGGAGCCAAGGCCGAGCGTGGGGTACTCGGATGACGAAACCATTTATATAACCCCTGACATCTATGTCATTAAGGTGGGCGACGATTATGAAATCGTGCAAAATGACGATGGTCTACCCAAATTGAGGATCAATGCTTACTATCAAGGAGTCTTGCGTAGTAAGGACTCTGCATCTGAGAATGCCAGAGCATATATCCAGGAGAGGTTGAGATCCGCGGCCTGGTTAATAAAGAGCATTCACCAACGGCAAAAGACTATATACCGGGTGACGGAAAGCATTGTGCGGTTTCAAAGGGATTTTCTCGACAACGGAATTGCTCAACTAAAACCCCTGGTGCTTCGTGATGTGGCTGAAGACATTGAAATGCATGAATCTACCGTTAGCAGGGTGACCACAAACAAATATGTCCATACACCTCAGGGTATTTTTGAATTGAAATTCTTCTTCAATAGCTCAATCAGCAGGGTTAACGGAGATGCCGTTGCCTCAGAATGTGTAAAGGATCAGATCGTAAAGCTCATTAAGTCGGAAAACAAGAATAACTCATACAGCGATCAAGATATCGCTGATATCCTGAGAAAGCTGAATATAAAGGTAGCACGTCGAACCGTTGCCAAATATCGAGAGTCGATGGGGATTTTGCCTTCGAGGATGAGGCGAAACCCGTATTAAATCGAATAAGAACTGCTTAAGCGCCAGGGTTGCAGCTCCTTGTTGTTCTGCTCTTTACAATCTTGGCCTTCGGAGGGAAATCTTATGGATATCACAGTAACATTCAGACATATGGAACCAATAGAAAGCCTAAAGGCCTATGCAAAAGAAAAGATATCCAAAATAAATAAATACTTGAATTCTCCAGGGGAAGCCAACATCGTACTGACCGTCGAGAAATTCAGGCACCTGGCCGCCGTTAGCCTTTGCGTAAATGGCACCTGGATCAAAGGGATGGAAGAGACAGAGGATATGTATTCTGCCATTGATCAGGTGATGGACAAGATCGAAAAACAGGTCAAAAAACATCTATCCAAGATCAAAAGCCATCGACCGGAGGTCCCGAAAAGCGAAAATGCCCCTATAGGTGAAGGTGTGGACGAGCCCGCCGCACTCGTTCAGGACGAACCAGTTATGGAAGTCGAAAAAATGATCGCCAAACCCATGGATCCAGAGGAGGCTGCCATGCAGTTCAGTATTTCCAGGCAGGATTTTCTGGTCTTCAGGAATGCCAGATCCAGCGAAATCAATGTAATTTACAGGCGAGGAGATGGCAATTTGGGACTCATCGAGCCCGTTAGTTGACGGGCGCCAACCAGTTTAACCGGTCTAATGGATTAAGATAATGAGACTTTCTGAAATCCTGGAAGTGGACAATATTATACCCG
>JAXHTA010000520.1:0-2791 GCA_034190285.1 Thermodesulfobacteriota bacterium
CTAACATCTCTTTTCTGCAGATTAGGGCCAAGAACGTCCCGAAGATACTGAACAGATCTTCCGGTATCTGATGATCTTATGTAAACGGGCTAAATTATACAATTTGATAACAGTTTTGCTCTTTAAAACTATCCCTAACGTGCTTTGTTGACCAAATCTGAAGTGTCTTGATCTCAGATTTTATGCAGCGTTAGGGACTACTCGGCAATCTAAGAAATTGGGAGGAAGAAAGAATGGGATACAATGATGCAAGGGATTGGATAGCTTTACTGGAACAGGCAGGAGAACTAAAAAGGATTCATGCAGAAGTAGATTGGGACCTCGAAATAGGCGGCATTACGCGCTGTGTTTTCGATAATCAGGGACCGGCCCTGTTATTTGAAAACATCAAAGGGTATCAGCAGGGTCGTTGCCGGAAGCTTTTTGTCGGAGGGCTGGGCACTCCCAAGCGGCTTTCTCTAAGCTTGGGATTATCTGAAAATGCCACCATAAGAGAGCAGATTGATCTGGTCCATAAGCGATTTAAGGAAAGGGTAAAGCCGGCAGTGGTGTCTACCGGACCAGTTAAAGAGAACATCATAACAGGCAAGGAAATCAATATAGAGGACTTTCCGGTACCGAAATGGCACCCTCAGGATGGGGGGAGATATATTAATACGACCGCCGGAGTTGTGACTAAAGATCCTGATTCCGATTGGATAAATGTGGGAATCTATCGGGGAATGGTCGCCGGCGGGGATAAGATCGGTACCGGCATTGCCGCCGCGCAGCATGGCGGGAGCATGCTCGTAAAATATCGGGAGCGAGGGGAAGGTATGCCCATAGCGCTTATTTATGGAGGAGACCCTTCCATGTTCTTTGTAGCATGTGCTGGCATACCGACGCACGTTTCCGAGTATGAAATAATGGGCGCTATCAGACAGAAACCTGTCGAGCTGGTGAAATGTGAGACCAATGATCTAATGGTGCCGGCGGATGCCGAAATCGTGATTGAAGGAACGCTTTCTACCGATCCGAATGACTTTGTGATGGAAGGCCCTTTTGGAGAATATACTGGATATTATGGGGGTGCCCGTTCGCTAAAACCCGCCATTAAGGTGGAGTGCATTACCCATCGTAATGACCCCATTTTTCAGGGAACCCTGGAAGGTTTTGGTCCCCATCACCCAAACGAAGATTCAATATGCACGCAGGTGTCCTGCTCGGCCAACGTAAAGAACGTGCTGGAAGCCAGTGGCATCCCAGGGGTGATAGATGCTTATATGCTGCCGGGAAGCTGTGTGAACAATGCGGTAATCCAGATCCGTAAGAGCTATCAGGGACAGGCTAAGCAGATTGGTCTGTCCGTATGGGGTTCGCACCTGCCTTACTGGCAGTGCAAGAACATCATTGTTGTTGAAGAAGATATTGATATTTATGACTTTACGGCCCTGGAATGGGCGGTTGCCTATAGGGTAAATCCGGCTATGGATGATCTGGTGGTAGTGCCCGGTCTTCCGGGTTCTCCACTGGATCCCAGTACCCCGCTGGATCAGAGGGGTGATATGGCCAGGTTGGGGGCAGGACGGTGGAACCGGATACTTATCGATGCTACCAAGAGCTGGCTTCTAACCCCGGAGGAACAATGGAAGGGAGAGATATATCCGCCGGTTTCGTTTATACTTGATTCGGGGGTTAAGTCTTTGGTTGAAAAGCGATGGAAGGAATATGGATTTTGATTGGAATAGAGCGATACGAAAAGGAAAAAGCATGTGATATAACACCCATTGCCAATGTAATATGAAGACGGACGCACTTTTGGTTTTGACAGTAGCCTCAAAGGTTCGCCATTGCAGACATTTGAATGACATTGGCTATATAGTAGATCCTAACGTTGAATAGACCCTGACAAGGAAAGTACCATGAACGAATATGTTTTGGTGGAATTTGACGAAATCCGCGAAGTCATTATTGATGGCAACGATTCCGGTTATCTCACGGGTGAGGTCATAGAAACTGATGCAGGCACCCATACAATTTCCCTGAAAGAACCTAAAGATTTTTCACCCTCGGAGCAAGACGTCAATCCGTCCGGTACCACGGCCATCCGGCCTTTAATAATACATTTTTCAAAGGACACATATGTATGAGGACAATACAAAGCACTAGTGCTCTTGTCTTTCTTTTAATTTTTACGGGCTGCGCGCATTACCTGGTAAATGCGCCAAAGCCCGAATATGAACCCGATTATGGTTATCGCTATTTGCCTAAAACACAGACGATTGAACAAGATAAGATTTTCGTGGCACTAGTTCTATCAGGGGGAGGCACGCGTTCAGCTGCTCTTTCCTACGGTGTCTTGGAAAAGCTGAAAGCCATCCCCATACAGGCTGGTTCCAGGACGTTGTTGGATGAAGTTGATGTCATCTCCTCAGTTTCGGGAGGTTCTTTCACTGCTGCCTATTATGGGCTCTTTGGAGATCAGTTATTTTCTGACTTTAAAGAGAAGTTCCTTTACCGGGACATCCAGGGCGAACTAACAAAAGAATTGTTCAATCCGGCCAACTGGTTCCGTTTGATGTCACCCAATTTCAATCGTATTGATTTGGCCATTGAGCTTTACAACGAAACCGTCTTTGACCGAAGAACGTATCAGGAGCTTATAGACAAGGGCAAAAGACCATTTATCGCCTTGAATGCGACAAACATGACCATTGGCAGCCAATTCACCTTTACCCAACCAGCGTTTGATATTCTAGGGTCAGATCTATCATCCTTGCCGGTGGCGCGTGCGGTGGCGTCCTCTTCTGCT
>JAXHTA010000521.1:0-2783 GCA_034190285.1 Thermodesulfobacteriota bacterium
CTTTATTAATCGTCAGGCCGGATCGGGAACTCGCATTCTGTTTGATTACAAGTTGAGTCAATTGGGGATTGAGCCTCAATCCATTAAGGGATACGATCGTGAGGAATTCACCCATATGGCGGTTGCAGTTGATGTGTTAAGTGGAGCTGCTGACTGCGGTATGGGTATCTTTGCCGCTGCCAAGGCCTTGAATCTGGACTTTATTCCCGTTGAAAGGGAACAGTACGACCTGATCATCCCAAATGCGATGTTGGATCAGCCCAATATTCAGGCGGTCTTGGAGGTAGTCCAGTCCCGGCATTTCCGGGAGCGGGTCCTGTCTCTGGGGGGATATGACCCCTCCAAGGCTGGTCAGATGTGGGTCGAGGTAGGAAAGAATAAAGGCTGACAAGATGGGGATGGTCTTGTGGCCCCTTAGAGGCGCCGGCATTGCCACCAAGAATCCGGGACCAGGAAGTCAGAACCAGGAAAAAATGGAGACTATGAGTGCCGTAAAAAGACATTATAATCTGACTGATTACCGGCTCTTTTGATCCGAATTCTTGGCATCCCACTGCTTGTAGCGGGATGGTTGGTTTCCTGATCAGTCGGGATCCGATACTGAAAGGAGGAAGACAGGAGTGAAGACCGTTACAGATCCTCCCATTGTTTCTATCGTGGGAACGTCCGGCGTGGGTAAGACGACCATTCTGGAAAAGCTGATCCCCGAACTTACCAGGCGAGGCCTCAGGGTGGGGACGGTCAAGCATCACGCCCATGGCGAGTTTGAAATGGATCGACCAGGGAAAGACAGCTGGCGGCATAAAAAGGCAGGGGCCGCAACCAGTATTGTTTCATCCCCTCAACGCATAGGGATACTCATGGACGTGGATCATGATCACAAACCGAATGAGCTGAAGTCACTTTTTTCGAACATAGACATCATTTTAACTGAAGGATATAAGAGGGAGGACAACCCCAAGATAGAAGTCTTCAGGTCCGAGATCAACGGCGAACCCGTCTGTAAGGGTGATAAACATCTCTTGGCACTGGTAAGCGACGAATCTGTTGATCTTGGTATACCCCGATATTCCACGGATGATATTGAGGGATTGGCCGATTTTCTGATTACCGGTTTTACCCTTGTCTCGAACCAAACCACACACAACCTTAAGGCAGCATCATAAGCGTGTTCCTGATCTTATTGCTACCCCATGGGGCAAGAGATAGGGGCTTCTAATAATAAGTTGTATCATGGTGAATGTGATGAATGTTCCATTCATTTTTGGGATTCCAATCGGCATTTCAGTGGAAGCAGCCTTTCGACATGATATTGTCCAGATGGTTATTCATGCCGGGCTTATGGTGAAAGCTGTCTTGGTGGTTCTTTTGTTGCTTTCAATAATCTCTTGGGCAATTATTTTTTTCAAACTTAGATTGCTTGGCAAGGCAAAACGCCAGACCGCAAGCTTCCTGGAAGTCTTCTGGGATGATAGAGGATTGAAGAGGACTTATGCGGCATGCAAAGCCCTGAGTTACAGCCCCGTTGTGCACGTCTTTATTGCGGGGTACACCGAACTCAGCCGAATTCAGAAAATTCATACATTGTCGAGTTCGGAAGATGGCCAAGGAACGGGTGGAAGTGAGGAGTTCTCGCGTGCCCAACAGGTCACTATGGATAACCTGGAAAGGTCGTTAAGAAAGGCAGCTATTGATCAGTCCAGCAGGTTGGAACGGGCCGTCGGCTTTTTGGCCACCACCGGGAATACGGCCCCTTTTATCGGACTTTTCGGCACTGTTTGGGGGATTATGAATTCTTTTCGGGGGATAGGTCTTAAAGGTTCAGCAAATTTGGCAGTGGTTGCTCCCGGGATATCAGAGGCCCTTATCGCCACCGCCGCCGGCTTGGCGGCCGCCATCCCCGCGGTCGTGGCATTTAATTATATTACGCAAAGGATTGTGACACTCAGGGCAGAGATGGATATCTTCACATCCGACTTTTCAAGCATGGTCGAAAGACAGTTCTTTAAGAGAAACGACGGATACCAGAAGATGACCTGACCCTTATTTCTATTGCCTTGTTACTGGAGGAGAGTGTCCGTAAGTGTGTTCGTCCCCCCAATCATTGCGGCAGGCTCAGATTTCAATCTTCAGCAAGAAGTCAGCTGATGTCTGTTTCAAAAAACGCGAGTATTATAATCCTCAAAATCTGAACCCGAAGAAGATGTCTGCGAATAAGACAGTATTCGTTCGGGCACTAGTTACGGAAGGGTAGACATGGACCCAAAGAGCTATAATAGGGGACTCATGTCCGATATAAACGTCACGCCTTTGGTGGACGTGATGCTTGTACTCCTGATAATTTTTATGGTGACTGCTCCGATGATGATGCAGGGTGTGGAGGTGAACCTCCCTAAGACCAGCACCAGGCATATCAAGACCGGAGATGAACCTTTGGTTTTAACGGTTAACAAGAAAAGGGAAATTTTGATCGAAAACCACAGGATCAAGCTCAAAAACCTCGAAACGAAGGTCAGGAAGATATTTGAGAATCGGAGAGAAAAGGAGATCCTGCTGAAGGCGGATAAAGATGTCCCTTACGGATTCGTCATCAAGGTGATTTCGCGAGTCAAGCGAGGGGGAATTGACAAACTGGGTATGATCACCGAGCCCGAAGATTGATCCGCATTTCATGAAATGGCGGATCGGCTCTGAGGTGCAACAAAAGAAGGCCCAAGAGGATAATATTTCAGAAGTGCGATCTTTTACATGCCCGGTCCAAATAACCCGCAAGGACCCTGCTC
>JAXHTA010000522.1:0-2782 GCA_034190285.1 Thermodesulfobacteriota bacterium
CTGCATTCATATGGGTCCGGCTGTGGTCATGCGGGGCAGAAAGGAAGCCAATGATTATTACAGATTACTCCTGAGAGAGCTGAATGATCGCGTCGAAAACGTAGCTGGTGCGTTGCCAGACGAGCGCCACCGCTTTTACTGGGACGGCATGCCTATTTGGGGCAAGCTTCGTAAAATGAGTGACATCTTCAGTAGGCTGAAGAGCTGTGTGGTGGTCAGCAGCTATTGTAATAGCTGGGTCTTTTCAGCCTTTGATCCGAAGGATCCATTCCGAAGCATGGCCGAGGCCTACTGTTCCATATTCATAAGCCAGGACGACAATTTCAAAGAGAACTACATCGCCGACAAGGTAGATCGGTTCAGTATAGACGGAATTGTATATCATGAAGCCAAGTCCTGTGCCAACAACACCAATAGCCGTTACGGGATGCCCGATCGGCTCAGAAACAGACTAGGAATACCTTATCTGGTAATCGACGGTGATCTGAATGACCTGCGGTGTTATTCCGAAGAACAGACAACAACTAACATAGAGGCCTTCGTAGAACAGATTGAAGAGTCGATATAGTCCGCCGAGGTCAGAGATCAATTCTCAGATTGGCGACTGGGTCTCACCGGGGCAGTCGGCCAGGTCTTTGACCACAAAGTAGCTGGCTGATATGCATGACTTCAATGGGCGCCCGGTGGCGGCGGATCCCGTCCATAAGCTGTATCATGCATCCCGGGCAGGATGTAACCACTACCGAGGCTTTCGCCTTTTTAACGGATTCCATTTTTTTTTCCAAAATGGCGCGGCTGGCTTCCCGGTGGGTTATACCGAAGGAACCACCGAGGCCACAGCAATCACCTGCATCCTCCATCTCAATATACGTTACCCCTTCCAGAGAATCCAGTATCTTCCGAGGAGCATCATCTATTCCTTGGTGCCACCTCAAATGGCAGGGGTCGTGGTAAGTAACCGTGACGGGGGAGGTGGCTTTGCCATGGGACACGTACTCCTTTCTGAGCAAGAACTCCGACAAATCTTCCACCCTAGTGGAGAAATCCCTGGCCTTAGACTGGTATGGGTCGGTTTCAGGGAACCAGTTTCCGTAGCTCTTGAGAGTTGATCCGCACGTGGCGCAGCCTGTTACTATGTGGTCAAAACGAGATAACATCTCAATATTATGTCTCGCCATCAATCTGGCCGTGCTGACGTCACCTGCGTTGCTAACGGCGAGTCCGCAGCAGGTCAGGTTATCCAGGTAGACGACCTCAAAACCAGCCTCAGACAATGCCGAGACTACATTGTCCCCTACTTCGGCGAAGAAGAACTCGAAGGCGCAACCGGGAAAAACTGCCACTTCCCCACGGGCCTTCGTCCCTGTTGGGGGATGGGTTCGATAGGATAGGCGTTTTGAAAGAAAGGGTTTGGATAGGCGGGGGACAGAAATGCCCCTTGAGAAAATCCTCGTGAAATCAGCCAGGTGTCGGATGGGCCTTGCTTCTTTTGCAGAGAATCCCGGCAACCGTGCTGCCGATCCCAGGATCCGGGCCAAAATGGAACGGTGTTTAATGATTCCGCGATAAATAAATCGCTGAGTCCAGGTCAACCCCTGTTGTTTCACCCGGTTTGCCCTGGCCTTAAGTGTAATAGATGCTGAGGGTATTCTGGCAGGGCAAACGGTCTCACATCTACGACACAGGAGACAGTAATAGAGGATTTCCGTGTAAGAATTGTCTGTAGGTATATCACTATTCTCTGCCCAAAGAACGACCATATTTCGGCCGCGGGCTACATGGCTTTCGACATGATCGACACCATATACCGGGCAGGAAGACATGCAGAAGCCGCATTTCATGCACTGGCCGGCCTGGTCGATTAAAGAGAAATCAGCCATGTTTACTGCCAGATCTTACCGGGGTTAAGGATTCCCTTTGGATCGAAGATCTCTTTTATTTTCCTTAGTAGACCGATTGCCTCGGGGGACAGAGCCTGTCTTAGAAATCTCCTCTTTTCCAAACCGATGCCGTGTTCACCTGAGATGGCCCCTCCAAATTCTAGCGCGGCGGCAAAGATGTCGTGGACAGCCCTTTGAGCACGGGTGTAATGTCCTGTATCATTCTTGTCTGTGAGAATGCTGGGATGGAGATTCCCGTCACCTGCGTGACCCAGCATCACAATTGTAAGGTCATAGGCCCGGGCCAGCTTTCTGATGCGGTCAATCAACTGCGGGATTCGGCTAGGAGGGACCGTGACATCCTCGGCTAAGACGGTAGGTGATTGCCCAAAAATAGCGGAAAACCCTGATCTGCGGGCTGTCCAGAAGTTTTCCGCCTCCTTGGCATCACGCGCGGGCCTTACTTCTATGGCTCCTGCCTGTCTGCATAAGTCAACAACATCTCTGGTCTCCTTCTCGACCGCCTCTGGCATCCCATCCAATTCAAAAAGAAGGATGGCTTCGGCCTGTATTGGGAGTCCCAGAGGAGTGACCTCCTCTATGCGTTGGATCACCCAATTATCCATAAGCTCGATTTTGGCCGGCAACACCCCGGCGGTAAGGATTTGGTGCACCGCCTGTCCAGCGCCCACTACCTCATTAAAGACCGCCAGGACCGTCTGTCTTGCCGGAGGAAGAGACAAGAGGCGAAGGGTGACATTGGTTATTACTGCCAGGGTGCCTTCTGATCCGCATAGCAATTGAGGGAGGTCATATCCGGTTACGTTCTTCATTGTTCTCCCGCCAAGGGTAAGAATTGTTCCAGAAGGCAAGACTACAGTCATACCCAAGATATAATGCTT
>JAXHTA010000523.1:0-2778 GCA_034190285.1 Thermodesulfobacteriota bacterium
CGGGTGGAGTGTGAGGTGGATTGGAACAGAGAAATAGGAGCGATAGTCAGGGAAGTGAACAATAGGAAAGGTCCAGCCTTGCTCTTCGAGAATATTAAGGACCACGGGAACACATGGTGCAAGAAACTCCTGGCCAATGCACTGGGCTCTGAGGAGATGGTGGCCCTGGCGCTCGGTCTTTCCAAGGATACTCCCAATAGTCACGTAACCAGGATGGTGAAGGAGCGGCTTATGAGCCCCTTAGGGGTTGAAGTAGTGGACGAAGGGCCTGTGAAGGAAAACATAATAAGGGGCGATGATATTAATATCTATGATATCCCTGCCCCCCATTGGAACGAAAAGGACGGCGGCAGGTATATAAACACCTATTGTTCAGTAGTGACAAGAGATCCTGAGACGGGATGTCTCAACGCCGGAACATATAGGGGGATGATAGTGGACAAGGATAAGATCGGAATATTGCTTGCCCTTACCCAGCACTGGGGCCACCACTTCAAGAAGTATAAGGATATGGGAAAGGCAATGCCGGTTGCAGTTGTATACGGTTGGGACCCTGCGCTGGTAATGCTTGCAGGCGCACCTCTGATTCATTCTACTCTTTCTGAATATGAGTATGTATCTTCCTTGAGGCAACAGAAGTGTGAACTTGTGAAGTGCGAGACTAATGATCTGCTTGTTCCTGCGTCTTCCGAGATAGTGCTTGAAGGTTTTATATCCCCTGATCCGTCCACATTTATGATGGAAGGGCCGTTTGGAGAGTATCCAGGATATTACGGGGGGATGGCGTCACTTAAACCTACGATCAATGTAACCTGTATAACTCATAGGAACGATCCGATATTCAGGGGGAGTGTGGTGGGTGCATCTCCCCACAGTTGGTCGGAGGGCGCTTACTATGCGGCCCCGTTCTTTTCAGCAGTCGTCTGGAATCTCCTTGAAACAGTCGGCGTGCCGGGGGTTCTTGATGTGTGGACACACCAAGTGACGGCTTCCACGATTTTAAAGGTAAGGATCAAGAAGGCCTACCGCGGGCATGCCAAACAGGTGGCAAATGCCCTGTGGGGAGCTGGAATTGGAAACTACGCCGCCAAAGTGGTGATTGTAGTGGATGAGGATATTGATATCCACGATAGTGAAGCCGTGGAGTGGGCGATAGCTTACAGGATGAACGCAGATATGGATCAACTTCTTGTCTTCCCTGGGACGTTTGGCTCCATGCTCGACCCATCTGTTCCGCTCAACCAGAGGAATGTCCTAAAATATGGTCAGGGCAAGTGGTCGAGAGTACTCGTGGATGCCACGATAAACTGGGAACTCGAACCTCAGGAACAGTATGGTGGTGAAAGGTTTCCGCCGCTTTGTACTGTGATACATCAGGATGATGAGAGAAGAATTAGAAGTAGGTGGGAGGAATATGGAATAAAGATCAGGTGAGCATATGGCATCACTTTACCGGTTTTTTTGAGGACAGAATGAGAAGGACAGAAATTGTGTTACTCGACATAGGAATCATCAACTGAAAGGAGTTACAGAATGGAAGAACTGCATAGAAAGAACAGTTTATTCTTGATGATAGTAACAACCGCCCTACTTGTTCTTACGTTTCCGGGGCCCATGATGGGTGCGGACATACCCTCTGTGATGGACGTTATCAAAGAGAAAGCGCCTGTTCCAGCGATTGAGGATCTTACAGGTGGAAAAGTGAAGATTGGGGATTTAATTGATAAAAATAACGTGGACCTTGTGAAGGAGTATGTGAGCGCCGGTATCCATGAGGCCATCAGGCAAGGGATGGTCATGAGGATAGGCCAACAAATACCGCGGGAGATGCATGTGCCCGATTGGTTCAGGAATATGACCAAAAAGAATAAGGGCAAGGCAGTAATTGATGAGAACGGGACATGCTACTACGAGAAAATGGGGGTATTGTGGCCTGGAGGTCTTCCTTTTCTCGAACCAAGAAACGGTTTGGAGGTGCTGGCAAATGTGAAATACGGAGTGGTGCCCGACGATTTTCGGAATTACCCCAATATGATGATATTGATTGATTCCAAAGGAAAGCCGTATAAGACTATCGGTATGGATCACAGAATTATGTATTTCACATCCAGGAAGACGTTGCCCCCCATTGGAGCCATACCCGGATATGAAGAAGTGGGATGGAAAAAGATCAGTGTAATGACCTCTCCACATGAGCTTAAGGGGCTGGGTCAGTATAATGTTAGGTACTATGACGATTCAAAATATTACGACACCGGCTTTGCTTATCTTCCTGCATTCAAACGGACAATACGCATAAGCTCTACCACGTGGCAGGACAATATAGGTGGAAGCGACCTGACTTATGGAGATGGACAGGGACTTCAGGAACCTTATTCGGACTGGAGCTTCGAACTCGTGGGCGTGCAGTATATGCTGTTGCCGGAACCAAAAAGCCCATTTCCCGTCCTCGATGAAAAAGGGAGGATCGACAAGAGATTGGAATTCGATATTAACAAGAAGTATCCTAGGCTAGGATGGGCCATTTGGCCGGTATGGGTGGTCGAAGCAACCCCAAGAATCAAGCACATATATGGCAAGAAGATCCTTCATGTCCCGGCATGGCCTTACTGGACGCCACTAGCACAGATCAAGTTGGCGGAAATATATGATAAACAGATGAAGTTATGGAAGTTTTATCTTGCCATGATGGGCGATTATAACGTGACTGAAAAATGCGTGACGGATTGGGGGCTTTTCCTCCCTGATCTCCAGACGGGCCATATGAGTCAATATTGG
>JAXHTA010000524.1:0-2772 GCA_034190285.1 Thermodesulfobacteriota bacterium
CCTTGGCACGGCGGCAAATATCTTCGTAGGCATGGTAGAGTCCCCCCTCTTGATCAGGCCTTATCTCCAAAGCGTCTCCAGAAGCGAGCTTTTCACAATCATGACTTCGGGCATGGCCACCATTGCGGGAACAGTGATGGTGCTCTACGCCTCGATCCTCTCTGATTTCATCCCGGGCATTATGGGGCATCTTCTGATAGCATCCATCATCAGTGCCCCGGCTGCAGTCACCGTATCCAAGCTGATAATCCCTGAGACTGGTGAAATCTCCGCTAGACAAGTGGAAGTTCCAAGGGGAGCGAAAAGCTCTATGGACGCCATCACCCGCGGCACCCTGGATGGGGTCAAACTATTTATCAACATAATCGCCATGCTGGTCGTGCTTGTCGCTCTGGTTCACCTGCTAAACCTCGTTCTTGGCTATTTACCCAATTTTTTGGGCCACCCGCTTACCTTTCAGAGATTGATGGGCTACTTTCTGTCGCCAGTCACCTGGCTGATGGGGATACCGTGGTCTGAGGCCAGTGTTGCCGGGAGCCTTATGGGGACAAAAACAGTTCTAAACGAATTCCTGGCGTACATGGATTTAGCCGCATTACCGGAAAGCGCCTTGAACCCCAGAACGCGTTTGATCATGACATATGCCATGTGCGGTTTTGCCAATTTCGGCTCTCTTGGGATTATGATTGGCGGCATGGGCGCCATGGCGAGAGAGAGGAGAGACGAAATCGTGGGCTTGGGGATGAAATCAATTGTGGCCGGGACCATCTCGACATGCATGACGGGCGCTGTCGTTGGCATGATTTATTAAGAGAGATCTAACTGATTTACGGTTATTGTGATGCGGGAAAAAGACTCGTTAACAAGAAGGGCTATTTCTCAAAAAACTGGCCTGTTTTTGGGGCCAGCATTGTTTCTTCTGATGCTGATGATTGACTTGGAGCCAGGTAGGCCAATGGTTTCTCGTATGGCTGCGGTAGCCATCCTTATGTCAGTATGGTGGATCACTGATGCCATTCCTATTTCCGCGACCGCCCTCTTACCCGTCATTTTATACCCCCTTCTCGGCATCCTAAAGGGCAAGGCCACGGCTCCAATATACATGAATAGCACGATTTTTCTTTTTTTGAGTGGTTTTATGATAGCCCTGAGCATGGAACGATGGAATTTGCATAAGCGAATTGCACTCTGGATTATACGTGTTATTGGTGGAGGTCCCTCAAGAATTATCTTGGGCTTTATGGCGTCTTCGGCATTCTTGTCCATGTGGATTTCAAATACTGCCACAGCGATCATGATTCTCCCGATAGGGCTTGCCGTGATAAGAAAAATGGAGGCGGAATTTGGCTTAAGAGAAACGCGTAAATTCTCAGTATATCTAATGCTCGGGATCGCTTACGCCTGTTCCATTGGAGGCATCGCCACACTTGTAGGCACCCCACCCAACCTTTCCTTTGCACGTATCTTTGAAATCACATTCCCTGAGGCTGCCCCTATTACATTCGGCCGGTGGATCCTCTTTGGATTTCCCCTCACATTAGTCATGCTTGGGATTATATGGGTCTTGCTCACTAAGGTCTTTTTTCGCCCGCCGGCTAACCTGAAAGTCGATCAATCTGTCGTGGATAAAGAATACCAGCAGTTGGGGGGCATGAGTTTTGAAGAGAAATCCGTTCTCGCAGTATTTTCTTCTACAGCAATTTTGTGGGTGTTCAGGCAGGATCTGGATCTGGGACTATTGACCATACCAGGTTGGTCTCAATTGCTTCTTTTTCCGGAGATGATTGACGATGGGACTGTAGGTCTTTCTATGGCGATGATTCTATTCTTGATTCCTACCCGGAGCAAGGATGCCGGGGACATAACAATAATGAGCCTTGATGTAGTGAATAAGCTTCCATGGAACATAGTGCTCCTTTTTGGCGGAGGCTTTGCCTTGGCCAAAGGTTTCCAGGTGACCGGGCTTTCCTCCTTGATAGGTAATAAATTTATAGGGTTGGCTCATATCCCACCCTTTCTTCTGATCATTATGACCTGCCTTATCCTCACCTTTTTGACGGAAATGACATCCAATACCGCCACTGCGGAGATGATTCTCCCTATCCTGGCATCCGTGGCGGTTGCTATAGAGACAAACCCATTGATGCTTATGGTTCCGGCAACCGTTTCTGCATCCTGTGCCTTTATGATGCCTGTTGCAACACCCCCCAATGCCATTATTTTTGGCAGCGGTCGCATTAGAATAGCAGAGATGGCCAGGGTTGGATTTCTTATTAACATAGCAGGCGTCTTCACAATAGCTGTGCTGTTCCATTTTCTGGGAACGGCAGTATTTTCTATTGATTCTGAAGTGTTTCCCGGCTGGTCGGTGCTCTCTCGGTAATGGTGTTCTTAAACAGCGTCATTTTGACCCTCCGGACCGCGAAATTCTAGTCGATATTCGGTGTTACTCTTTGCTTCGTTTGAAAGGACAGAAGAGTGAGTACGAGGATAGATTATGGATGTTCAGAGAATCTCAGGACCCCCGCTTCATCTTGTAGACCCGGGGGATATCGATGATCTCCCCGGACCTTATTGCATGAGTTTTGAATTCGATCTCAAGCCCCTGATTCGGTCTATTGAAGCAGTTGATCTAGTCAACCCACCTCTGGTGATAGAAAACGGGCACGGAACCTTGACCATAATTTCCGGGTACCGCAGGATTCAGGCCCTGAAATCCTTGAAATGGAAAAAAATTCCCTGCAGGATTATGTCAGGAACCAGGTTGTCTCC
>JAXHTA010000525.1:0-2765 GCA_034190285.1 Thermodesulfobacteriota bacterium
GATCCTATTATCTCAATAAATCGGGGTAACCCCCTCACCCTGGCCCTCTCCCCCAGAGGGGAGAGGGGATTAATTGATTGAAATCATTTAAAACCTCACTACTCCTTGAGGGGGGAGGGTCGGGGTGGGGGTGAAAGCCCCCAGATATTGAGCTATTACTTTTGATCTTCCTTGACCTCTACGAAAAATCCTATTTTTCGTTCAGACACTATTTAGGTTTCTAGATGGCTGATGGTCGTCATTGATCCGCAATAGAAGGCCGAAGAGAAAATATTTCTTTGGAATCATGGATATATTCCGGGGCGCATAAGGCCTGCCGTTTCTTCAAGCCCGAACATGATGTTCATATTTTGAACAGCACTTCCGGCCTGTCCTTTTACCAGGTTGTCGATCAGGCTCACTACAACAAGCTTTCCTGTCCTGTCGTCTACGTTAATGGAGATATTGCAGAAATTACTCCCCCTCACATTAACGCTGGTCTGGGGCCTTTCAGGCCCGAACACCCTCACGAATACGTCATTCCCATAGAAAGACCTATAGGCGTCTTCTACTGTCTTGAGGCTGTGACCCTCATCCAATTTGGCATATATGGTGGTCAGGATGCCCCTGCACAACGGCACGACGTGGGGGGTGAAGGTAATCTTGATTTCCCGACTTGCCAGGAGGCCCAGTTCCCTCTCGATCTCATACACGTGCTGGTGTCCAGATATCTTGTATGCGTTCATGGCTTCGTAACGGGCCGGGTAGTGAAAGGCGGGATTGGGAGCCTTGCCGGCACCGGAAACACCGGTCTTAGCATCACAGATTATTGAATCGGGCTCAATGAGTCCCGATTCAACGGCAGGGGAAAGGCCGAGAATACAACTGACGGCAAAACACCCTGGGTTTCCAACCAGGTTGGAAGAATCGATTTGTTCACGGTGCAGTTCAGCCAGACCATAGACTGATCGTGGCAAGAGCTCAGGGGATGAGTGCTCCGGGGCCTTTCCGATCCGTTCCGCATAACCCTTGTATGTCTCAAGGTCGTTAAACCGGAAATCTCCGCTATAGTCAATTACCTTGACATCCTTTTTCAGCCAGTTAGGCGCCTCCTTTTGCCCCACGCCGTCAGGGGTGGCAAAAAAGACGACCTGAAAATCATCGGGGCGGTCCGGATCGTCCGGAGCAATTAGGGGCAAGTCGCAAAACCCGGTGAGATGAGGGTAAAGGTCGCTGATGGATTTGCCCACATCCTGTTTGTCAATGAGGGCCGAAACCTCGGCATGGGGATGGTTCTGAAGAAGCTCAATGGCCCCGCAACCGCCGTAGCCACCGGCGCCGATTATACCTACCTTGATTTTGTCCATGGAATATTCCTTTTGCAGGGTTAAGTGGTCAGGGTTGGGGGCAAAACAACCATATTACCCAGTTTTTTCAACAGTTAACCGATAGCTATGAAATTTTCAAAAAGTCCGGGAAGACATAAGAGCCAGGCGGGTATCTTTTCTTGAGAGGGCTTTCTCATCAGGTCAGGCAGGGCCTTGTCCCGGCTGGCAACAATGACGTCACACATTAAAGCGGAAATTAATTATATCACCGTCCTTAACTCTATATTCTTTCCCTTCGAGACGCACCAGCCCGCCCTTTCTGGCCTCAGGCACGGTCCCGCAGCGCTTCAGGTCTTCAAAGGACAACACCTCGGCCCTGATAAACCCCTTTTTCATGTCGGTGTGTACGGCGCCAGCAGCGTCAATCGCAGGTGTTCCCTCGGTGATTGACCAGGCCCTCACTTCATCAGAGAGGACCGTAAAGAACGTGATGCGGTCAAGGAGGCGATAGGAAGCCTTTATCACACGATCTAGGGCGTATTCTTCGATATTATATGCCTCGATGAATTCCTCGGCCTCTTCGGGAGACATAGAGGCAATATCCATCTCGAGTCGACCGCGCGCCATGAGCATGTCCGCGTCTTCCGGTATCTGACTCCATTCAGGCAGCCTTTCATCCTCATCATCGTTGTTAATTAGAACGAGCATGGGTTTGGCGGTCAGAAATGTGAACCCCCTCAAGGCCGGTTCGGATGCGAGTCCTCCTATCCTTCGGAGTGGTTGCCCTTGTTCGAGGAATTCCCTGCACGACTTGAGCAGGGTATACTCCTCTTCGTTGGGCTTATTACCCCTCTTCCTATCTAGTTCAATTCTATCAAGCCTCTTTTCTGCGACTGCAAGATCGCTGACGATCATCTCTTCTTCGAGTCGTCTGAAGTCTTGTTCCGGCGCGGGTGAAAACCCGTCGGCCCCTGAGAAATTGCGGATCACATGTATGAGGGCATCGCATGGCCGGGCCTGGTTCCATATTTCGCCTTCGGATTTAGAGGCAGAGGATTCCGGGCCCTTTGAAGGAAGCAGGTATTCAATTCTTGCATAGATGGTCTTTTTCGGTTTGTAGACCTTTAACAAGAAATCAACACGTTCGTCGATGACCGTGACGGTGGCAATTTTCGAGTCGGTCCCGGGTCCGGTGTGGCCCTTTCCATGGCCTCTCGCCCCGGTGAGCGCGGCAAACACGGTTGATTTGCCGGATTTGGGAAATCCTATAATGGCTAATCTCATGGTATTTGGTGCCAACCCCTACATCAGAAAAAGCGATGTATCTCCTTTGATCCCGACGAGAAATTATAGTTTTCGTTCAGGCACTATCTCATCGTAATAGCTCAATATCTGGGGGCTTTCACCCCCACCCCGACCCTCCCCCTTCAAGGGGGAGGGAGGTTTTAAATGATTTCA
>JAXHTA010000526.1:0-2764 GCA_034190285.1 Thermodesulfobacteriota bacterium
GCGGGCGAAACTTTTAACCGCAGGAATATATTAGAATATTTCGAGGATTAAAATTTTCGCCCGCCTCGATCTCGACAAAAAATCCTAGTTTTCGTTCACACACTAGTTAAGATCCTTTTCAGAAACGACTCGATTCTTACCGGATTGCTTTGCAGCGTAGAGTGCCTTGTCGGTCCGGTCGGTGACGGTGCTTACCGTGTCACCTTTTCTGTGGGCGCTTACGCCAATGCTAACGGTAAATGAAAGTGCGATGTCCTCCTCGCCGGTATTAATGGCATACCTGGTTGCGGCAATTCCTTTGCAGATAGATTTAGCCTTTTTCTTGGCGTTTCTGAGTGATACACCGGGAAGAAGAATAACAAATTCCTCTCCACCGTAGCGAGCAAGAAAGTCATCCTTGCGGACATATTCTCTGCATTTCTGAACCATAGCTAATATGACCCGGTCACCTGTCTGGTGGCCATATGTATCATTAATATTTTTGAAGTCGTCAATATCCAGAATAAGCATTGAAAAAGGTGACTTGGCAACCGTGTTTTGCTCGACTATTTCCCTTAAATGGCGGTCAAGGCCTCGTCGGTTATAAACACCGGTTAGGCCGTCTCTTAACGATTCTGATTCTGCCCTTTCTAATTCGCCTTGAAGTGATTTGACTCGTTTTGAAAGGAATTGTACCTGATCGGCGTCACGGGCTTGTTTGTCCCGGACGGTTTTTCTCATTAGTTCAATTTCCTGTCCCAGAGCGGTCCTTATCTTTTTAATATCATCAAGCAAGGTTATCTGTTCCATCTTTTCGCTTTGTTCGTAGATCTTTTCATTAAAATCCCGATTTTCACTATTCAGGACGGCAATTGCTTTGCTTAGAAGGTCTATGATATTCTTTAATTCAGCTTCGCGCTCACCTAAGTATTCCTTCTCCTGCTCAATATATGATCGTATAATCCTTTTGTACTTTTCAAAAAGCGACTGCAATTTACTTTTTTTTATTTGAGTCGAAATTTTTTGGGATAGAAAGTCAATGTCCTCCTTGAACCCCTTGGCATCTATTTCTTCAAGATCAAGAGAGAAATCTTTAATAAAAAGCAGTAATGCCCGGATCGCAAGCAAGAATACTTCCTGTTTCCCCTCAACATCTTGAAGTCTTTGTGAAAGCTCTTTCTCCTTCAGATCAACGCTACTTTTCTTCTTTAGAAAAAGCATAGTTAAACCTCATAGGGATTTGGCAGACATCAATATGCTTGATAGGCACGCTGTCCATGCCATATCTAACTTATCTTGACGTAAAATGAAATTCTGTTTTATTTCAAAGGGTAACGCTCAATTCTCCTTTAGACCAAAAGCCCGACAGGGTCAAGGAAAAATGAGACACAGGTGTTGATGAGTCTAATCAGGTATTTCAGAGATAAGCAAACCAGAAGTCTTCGATCTGTTTGAAATTGCTCTTCACAAGGTCACTGCCGGATACAATGTCTCCATGGCCTGTAAGTAAATACTCCACGTCAAGATGAGAGATCTTTTTGATGCTGTCCTTTAGTTGCTGGCCGTTGCCTCCGGTCAAATCAGTCCGGCCGACACCCTGACTAAAGACCAAATCGCCAGTAAAAAGCACCTTTTTGTCAGGCCAATAAAGACAGATAGAACCTGGTGAATGGCCGGGGGTGGGAATAACAAGAAAAGTCAGATTTCCTACGTGAAGCTCTCCTTCTCGAAGCAGGATTCCCGGCCGGAAATCTGAGATGCCGAGATTTTCCACATATTGTTGGGCAGGGCCATAGATGAAGTCCATTTCAATTTCCGGGAATGCGATTACAGCGGGTGTATCTGCAAAGATTCTTACGCCTTCCATGTGATCCGGATGGCAGTGTGTTATGATTACGAGGTCAACATCCTGAGGGGATAGGGAAAGCGCTGATAGATCATCCCGGACATGGCCGAAAAGGTGATAGTGCCCCGGATCGACCAAAACCTTTTTTTCTCCGTCAATAAAATACGTGTTGCAGTTGTTTGCCGTTGGGTTTAGCCACAAAAAGGCATGCAAATCGTCACATATGTTCATATAAGTCCTTCTGCAAAATAAAATTCTGGTTGTCAGTGGATACTAATGAGGGGTCTTCGATATCTAATAAGAGCAGTCTTACCGGCACTGCCAATTAATACGAGGAATCCGTACTGAAGTGGCACCCATAGGTTGACAAGGGCTGACAACCGCTGCCCTTGAAGATCTCCAGTTTTGGAGGTCTTGACTCTCTTGCCTTAGGCTCCACTACAGGGAGTAGGATGTGGGCCACTGTCCCCTTACCCAATTCGGAGTCAACCGAAATCCAGCCATTATGGTTCGTAACGATGCCATATGTAGCAGCCATACCGAGACCCCGGCCCTGGAACTTTGTGCTGAAAAATGGCTCGAAGATTCTGCTTCTAGTCTTTTCATCCATGCCTTTACCGTCATCTTCTACCGTTAGGCAGACATACCGACCTGATTTGAGGTCGGGATGGTTCTTCCCTATCTGGGCACCTCTGGCAATGATCCTGATCCAACCTTCCCCTTCTATAGCCTCTGCCGCGTTGATTACTACTGCTGAAAGCGCCATTTTCATCTGGTTGACATCAACCTCTACAGCACAGGCACCTGCCAAAAATTCCGTTTCAATCCGAATAGCTGGATCGATTTTCTGTCGGAGCAATGGCAATATATCTTCAATAAAATCAATTAATAGTATGGTTTTAGAGTGGTACTTCCCTCCTTGAGCATAGGCCAGCAATT
>JAXHTA010000527.1:0-2757 GCA_034190285.1 Thermodesulfobacteriota bacterium
AGAACGTTTCGCCTGATCCTGTCCAATAATGTACTTGTCCAGCTCCGAGACAATCTCTCTCGGTGTTAGGATTTTCGAAAACTGATCTTTTTCTATCTCATCTTTTCCCATAATCATCTCCGCAAATAAGGGGGCCCACCTTGAAGCATAAGCCAGGTCGGCAATACATTATTCAACCGACCCGAGTCCGTGGACTACTATCTGTTCATTGGTGTAAACGCAGATAGAAGCAGCGATCTTCATCGCCTCGCGGGCAATGGCCTCAGCATCCAGATTGGAATGTGCCACCAGGGCCCGAGCAGCAGCAAGTGCATAAGGTCCGCCGCTACCGATGGCGGCCACAGATTCATCTGGTTCTATTACGTCTCCGGTTCCGGAGATTATTAGCATATGTTCATTGTCCATGGTTAGGAGCAAGGCCTCTAGTCTCCTGAGGATCTTATCGGTCCTCCAGTCTTTTGCCAGTTCAACAGCGGCTCTTGTGAGGTTTCCGTTATAGGTTTCAAGCTTTATCTCTAATCTCTCAAACAGATTGAAGGCGTCGGCGGCCGCTCCAGCGATTCCCACTAGCACCTGGTCTTTGTATGTATAGCGGACCTTAGTTGCCTTATGCTTCATGATGGTTTCGCCTAGACTTACTTGCCCGTCCCCTGCCATAACAGCCTTACCGTTTTTCCTTACTGCAAGAATAGTGGTACTTCTCATCTTCCCCCTCTCACCTGCTCCTCGGGTGCGCCTTGTCGTAGACTTCCATAAGCCTGTCAAGGCTCACATGGGTGTACTTCTGTGTGCTGGAAAGGCTCGCATGACCCAGTAGTTCCTGAACGGCTCGGAGATCGGCGCCTCCGTCCAGCATATGGGTGGCAAAGGTATGTCTCATGGAATGGGGGCTGATCTCGGAGGTCAACCCGCTCTCCATTGCATATCGTTTCATTAATCTCCCAATGCTCCGTGTAGAAAGACGCCCCCCGCGAAAATTGATAAAAAGAGGGGCATCTTGGGAATCCCCCCCTGTCCTTTTTCTAATATGTTGTGTGGCTTCCAGGTAGTTTCTGACGACTATAACGGCCCGGCGGCCAATCGGTACGATTCTCTCTTTGCCGCCCTTACCTACAAACCTGACCAGACGACTTTTAAAATCGATACTGGATATGTTCAGGGACTCAAGTTCACTTACACGGATTCCGCAAGAATAGAGAACTTCAAGAACAGCCAGGTCCCTGAGTCCCAGGGGCTTTTCCTTGGAAGGTCTTTCAAGAAGTCTGAAAACATCATCGACCGGAAGATAGCAGGGGATATGCTTCTCTAACTTGGGCGTCGAAATATCAGAGGCCGGGTTTCCCTTTATTATACCCTTCTTCTCCAAAAAAAGGAAAAACGAGCGAACGGCAGATAGTTTGCGGGCAATGGTCGAGCGCCTCAAACGCCCATAGAGACTGCTCTGATATTCTCTGATGACCAGGGGATTTATCGCCTCCGCCACCACGTCAGCCCTCAGGCTCCCCCGCGGTGTTTTTTTCGAGGCTATGAAGTCCGAAAACTGTTTTAAATCAATATGATAGTTCCTGATGGTATGTTTAGAGTACGCCTTTTGATCCCTGAGATACTTGATAAATGATTCTATGAGGTCCCGAAGCAACAAAGTAGGCCTGCCTGGATTTCTCCCCGTTAGCTGTATTCCCTCAATTCTCTATCGGAATAAATTAACTTAACATTTTTGTTGGAATTGGCAATTAAAAAATACGAGTACAATTCTTGGCTTGACTTTAATTTAGGCGTTGATGTACCTTTTTCAACTACGTTTTTAGCCTTTTATAAACCTCAACTTCAAAGGAAAGCCCCAGCTGTTTGCCGTTGGAAACCGGCTATCTGTGTAATCGGCAGGGGAAAAGACATGTCTGCTCAGAATATTTGGTTGAGTGATCAGTTAAGTCACGTTTCCGGGTTCCCGCGCTTGCTGGAATGAGAGGGACATACCTTGTCTTGCTATTCCGATGCCGACGGTAATCCGGGATGCATTGCCCTTACATGTCTTGTTGTACAGGGCCATATATCAATAAAGAAAGGATCTTAATATGGAAAGAAGAGCTGAACAGTTGAGAAATGTAGCGCTTATAGCGCACGGTGGGTCAGGCAAGACCTCTTTGGCCGAGGCCATGCTTTTCGATGGGAAAGCGACCACAAGGCTCGGAAAGGTAGATGACGGTACGTCCAACCTGGATTATGAGCCGGAAGAGACAAAGAGGAAAATCACCATTAGCACTTCTTTTCACTATTGCTCCTGGAAAAAGCATATTATTAACCTCATTGACACTCCCGGCGACGATAATTTTCTTTCAGATACCAAATCTTCGCTTCAGGCGGCAGATGGGGTAGTCATGGTCATTGACGCAACGGCAGGGGTAAAAGTCGGGGCGGAAAAGGTCTGGGCCTTTGCTGACGAACAGCAACTCCCCAGGATGATTTTTGTTAACAAGCTGGACAGAGAACGATCCGATTTCTTTCAAGTTGTGAAAGAAGTATCTCAGACCTTTGAGATAAAGGCAACGCCCGTAGCCCTTCCCATAGGTGCAGAAGACAAATTTTCAGGGTTGGTCGATCTCATCAAGGACAAGGCTTACATCTACAGCAAAGACGGGAGCGGGAGATTTGAGAGTTCGGAAATCCCGGGAGAAATGGATGCCCTTGTAGGTGAATGGCGTGAGAAAATGATTGAAAACATCGTTGAAGCCAGCGACGAACTCATGGAAAAGTATT
>JAXHTA010000528.1:0-2746 GCA_034190285.1 Thermodesulfobacteriota bacterium
TAACAATCAAGGGCTGGGTAAACGATCTGAAAGGAATGGCCAACAGGGCATAAATGCAAAAGGCGGAGATAGTAAACCCCCTCAACACATCTTCCATAGATTCTTTCTGCTCTTTCCCCTCTCCTTCTATTGTAAATCGCAAGCCAGGGAAACGGCTCTTTAGCTGTGGTAGAAAGCGCCCTTCCAGTTCCCTACGGACCTCATTTGCATTGGTGACAGTTTCATCAACATCAGCAGTCACCTTGATCACCCTCAGACGCTGGGCCCGCTGGATGGCTGCATAGCCTTGCTTTATCTTCACCTGGGCAACCTGACCAAAAGGGACTTCGAATCCGTCCTCTGTACGAATACGCATCTGTTCCACTGATCTCAATGACTTGCGTTCGGATTCCGGATAGCGGACCAGGACTTTGACCTCATCCTGATCGCGCTGCAGCCTGAGTGCCTCGGCCCCATAAAAGGCGTGCCGAACCTGTCTGGCCAGGTCATTGAGCGTCAGGCCCAGGGTACGGGCCGCAGGCTTCAGTTTGAGCTGCATTTCCTCTTTCCCTGGCAGAAAACTGTCACTAATGTCAAATACGCCCGGGTAGCCGTTCAGCTCTTGCTTGAGTTCTTCGGCAGAGGCCTGGAGTTGGGCATGATCATCCAGCGACAAGTGAACTTCAATCGCGTTGCCTGGGCTGAACAATTCGCTTTGGAAGGTGATTGACTCGGCGTCCGGAATGATCCCCACCTTTTCGCGCCACAACCCGATCAGCCTGGCAGCGCTGAGGTCGCGCTTTTCCCCCTCCAAGACCTGGATAAAGATTTGACCCAGATGACTTCCCATAGCAGGTGATCCTGCATTCGGCCCGTGACCGCCAGTATGAATTCCGATCAACGCAATGCTGTATTTGAAAAGGGGCGGTGCCCCCTCGCCGCGCTGCCTGTCCATGCCACTAAGGGCCTCTTTTGCAGACATCTCCAGATTGGCAACCACCTCTTCCGTGCGCTTTACCGGTGTTCCCGCTGGCATGGTAAGGGTGCAGGCCAACATATCACTCTCGACCTTGGGAAAGAACGTAAACTTGATCCATCCGCCTTTGAATATTCCCATGGTCAACAGGAGCACTGCTATGCCCAATGCCACCGTGGCATAGCGCCATCTGACACAGAAATCAACCAGCCTGGCATAGGGCCCTTTGACAATCCGGTTCAGCAGTATAGCGATGCGCTTTTCGCGTTCGGGACCCGGTCCGGGTGCATTCGCGCCGCTTCTTTTCCGGGCCAAATGGGCCGGCAGGATAAACAGGGATTCCACCAGAGAGCCCAGCAACACCACAATGACTACTATTGGGAGGTTGCGCATGATTTTGCCCATAGTCCCGGAACCCAAAAGGAGCGGCCAGAAGGCCACTACAGTTGTAAGGACTGAAAATATGACAGGCCTCCCCACCTCCAGTGCACCTTCCACAGATGCCTCCAGACGGCCAAGACCTTTTTCGCTCTTTCGGAAGATATTCTCACCAATGATAATGGCATCGTCAACTACAATACCCAGCACCATGATAAAGGCGAGAAGAGAAATCATGTTAATGGAAACATTAAATCCCGGCAAAAAAATCAGACCGGCCATAAAGGAGATGGGGATCCCAAGGGTAACCCAGAAGGCCAATCGAAGATTCAGAAACAGCCCGAGGAGGATGATCACCAGGATCAGGCCCAGTGCCATGTTTTTTAACAGCAGATAGATTCGGCTCCGCAAGATCTCGGACATGTCATTATAGAGCCCGATATTCACACCTGCCGGTAGGCTGCCTCTGATTTCATTCACGTATGTCTTGACCGTATCTGCCACTGTGAGGGCGTTTTGATCGGCTACCCTGTAGACCTGCACAACGGCGGCATGTTTGCCCTGAAACCAGGCCGTAAGGTCAACGTCCTCAAAACCGTCGCTTAAATCGGCGATCTGATCCAGTGTTACCTTGCTTCCGTCGGAACGAGTGATCACGGCCACGTCCCGGTAGTCTGCCGCATAGTATCTCCGTCCCTTTGTTCTGATCAGGATTTCACCACCAGATGTCTTGACGTTGCCTGCGGGTAGGTCCAGGCTGGCGTTTCGCACGAGTTCACTTACCTTGCCCAAAGTGAGCCCATAGCGGCGCAGGGTCTTCTCAGATATTTCAATATGGATCTCGCCCTCCCGTACGCCAAAGAGGTCGGCAAGGGTGATCCCCGGCAGGTTTGTGATATCGTCTTTGAGTTGCTCTGTGATGTGCTTGATGGTCGTTTCCGGGGCATCGCCGTAAATGGCAAGACTGATCACCTGTGTCCGCCGGGTCACTTCCCTGACCACCGGCCTCTCCGCCTCCTTTGGAAAAGTCGTAATGCGGTCCACCTCTGCCTTTACTTCGTCAAGTAGAGTTTGCAGATCCCAGCCCTTCATGACCTCAACACTCACCATGCCAAATCCCTCTCTGGCCACAGAATCGATACGTTTGATGCCGGCAAGGCCGGCCACGTTTTCTTCAATTCTGCGTATGATGGCCTCCTCCACCTCTGCAGGGGATGCGCCGAAATATTCAGTAGTGATTGAGATACGGTCCAGGGAAAAGTCCGGGAAGACCTCTAATTTCATTGAAATGCCCGTGATAGCCCCGGCAAACAAGAGAAACATCATCAGAAGATTGGCTGCCACGTGATTTTCGGCGAACCAGGCGATGGCGGTTCTCATTGTTCACCCCACTCGGCCATAAGCACACCTCGG
>JAXHTA010000529.1:0-2739 GCA_034190285.1 Thermodesulfobacteriota bacterium
AAACAGGAATAGCACGCTCACTGATAAAAACCCGTGATACCTATCGTTCCCTCTCTTTTTTATAGACCCCTCAGAAAATCTGGGCGGAGTGAAGAAGTATCTCTTGTAGCCAAGACACTTCTCACCTCTTTGAGCATCTTTTCTTTTTCATGTGGCAACGTCCCCCGAACATTGAGATAGTTCGAGGCGTGCATCGAACTTAAGAAACAGTGAGTGAAATGAGCATGTTCAATGATTATTCCTAACTCTTCAAGATATTCAAAGGCAGAAAGTTCAGAGAACTCACCCTGCTTCCACTGATTATACAATGGAGTGCCAGGGACTAGCATCAATGTTAAAGCGCCAACATAACCTGGATCAATCTCTGTCAGCACCCGCGCGGTTTCCAGTGCATGTCTTTCACTCCCTTCTACCCCACCAAGTCCTAAAATCACCGTTACTGAAAGGGTAATTCCCGCCTCTTGTGCTCGTTTCCCTGCCTCTATCATCTCAGCTGCATTGACTCCCTTTCCGATCTTATGCAACAACTTCTCATCCCCTGTCTCAACTCCCTGATAGAGGATAGATAATTTGAGTCGTTTCAGTTCCCTCAACTCATCCAATTCCCTTCGAAGAATATCTCGGGGAGTAGCATAAGAGCCAATCCGTTCAAGAGAGGGAAATCGATCGTTCAGATACTCGAGGACTTCGATCAGTTGGTTAACGGGATAGACAAGCGCATCACCATCCTGGAGGAATATCCTCTTGCCATCCCAACTTTGAGCAATCTCATAGATTATGCGGGGAATGGTTGGAAGATAGATGTGGGTATTTTTGTAGAGGGCCAATGCATCAATCTCCCCCTTAACGTCTTCCACTTCCCTCACTTTTAATTTCGTTCCATAATAATTACAGAACGTGCAAGTATTGTTCGAACATCCACTCGTAAGGGGAAGATAATAACTCTTCCATTCGCTTGGAGGACGAATAATTTGTGGTCTTTCAAAACTCATTCATCAATCCCCGAAGTCTCAAGTATCCAATACCACCACACGAGGCAAAAGGGTTGCCTGCCGGCTTCTTGTCAACCGCTTCTTGCTTGTACAATATTGTATTCGTATACGAATGTCAAGTATCAACAAACTGTCACCCTCATGAAAATTCCTTTGAGTAATTATTAAACATTGTGCACAAAACGTAAAGGGATGAGGACAGCAACCTGTCAAGAGATCCTCATCATTGCGAGTGCGAGAACAATTTGCTGAAAAAGCTAAAAGGATGCTTGACCAGTTGCATTGAAAATATTATAAATATATCCTTTGGAATACTAAAAAGATGTAATACAAAAATACCCACAGGAGGAACACATGATTGAAGGATTAGCTCACGTTGGAGTAGCAGTCAAGGATCTCGATGAAGGGATAAAATTCTTCGAGGACACTTTCGGAGCCACACTCGACACCAGCATGGCATCAGATGGTAAGATGAATTTCGGATTACATCTTTCTGCCATTTTACAAGTAGGCACCATGAAGTTTGAACTCATGCAACCCACACAAGAAGGCGAAGGCCCCGTGGGGAAATTTTTGGCTAAGAACGGTGAAGGATTACACCACATTTCTCTCAAGGTGTCGAATTATAAAGATGCCAAGAGTGATTTTGAGAGTAAAGGACTCACTGTGATGGGTGAAATGCGCGAGGTCATGGCATTCTTACATCCAAAATCCTGTAAAGGGGTTCTTGTGGAATTTACTCAAGTTTGATTGGTTTTACTATATTACGTTTTTTGATTCACTATAGAAAGTACGCAACAGGGAGAAAATTTATCAGCCGCATCCAGGGGCATAAGTGCTTATGCATAAGCACTTATGCTCTTGAGCTTCATTTTGAAAATATGGCATGTGAGATGTTCACATGCTCACTCATAAATCCAAGATCATACGGCATTTCGTTCTGGAAGGAATGTTGTTGTTTGTATAAGAAAAGCGCAAGGTACCTATTCATTACCTCTCAAGCATGAGAATATGTTGAGTAATGCCTTGCGGCTACATCAAGGGAGCAAAGAAAGATTCCCCCAAACATCTGAAATATGGACCTTATAAGTGGAGTAATGTACAATCTACGCGGTCTGTGGTTGAGTGTAAGGACACCCAAGTTATTTTTCTGGGGACTCATTCGACTGATCGCGGTAGTCGCTATTACTATTTTATTCGCAAGTATCATCCTGATATTTCACAAGGAAATTCTCGATCTCATCTGGACAAAGCCTGAAAGCCAATGGGTTCTTTGGTTATGGCATCTTACGTCCTGGCTTCTTTCGTTAATTTTAGTAGGACTGTCCGCCGTCATTTCCTATCTTGTCTCTCAAATACTTTTTAGTGTCATTAT
The DNA here is from genome assembly GCA_034190285.1 of Thermodesulfobacteriota bacterium. Lineage (GTDB taxonomy): Bacteria > Desulfobacterota > DSM-4660 > Desulfatiglandales > Desulfatiglandaceae > JAXHTA01. The sequence continues at coordinate 2,368 of JAXHTA010000529.1, forward strand.
CATGGATTATATGTCACAGATTACCGAACGTATGGTAACAGGACATGAAAAAGAACCAGAAAAAATGCCGGTATTCCGAAAGTTTTTTTATTTGGTTCAACAGGAACTCCCAAGAACGACAATTCCCGTTATCCTCACCCTTTTTCTCATGATTATGGGTTGGCTCACCCCATTGGGTCCGGTCCTGGCAGTTCTTTCTTCCGGCATTGCCATCATTTTTCTTGCATGGGATAATACAGATCTTGTGCCGGCACGACGCCTCAACCCCTTTGAGCAGCGCTTCAAACTCCTTCTCAAGACACTCCCCTTCCATTTAGGTTTTGGGCTCCTGTTCCTCATCCCCGGATTAAATATCCTCTTTCTCTCCTTCGC
>JAXHTA010000053.1:0-13008 GCA_034190285.1 Thermodesulfobacteriota bacterium
TCCACTTGCCCCATTTCCAGCCAAAACCGCCCATTTTCATCAGCCTTCCCCAGATAGTTTCGCCAGGAGGCGGGAACCCCAATACTGTTTAAGGTTAAAGCCTCCAACTGATGGTGATCATCAAGTAAATCAAGCTGCGACCCATCCAGCAAAACCGGGCTGCCTGATACCGTGTAAAATGGAATTAATGTCAAATTCATTTCTGAATCGCGTGTTACTGCTGTTATCGATTGATCTGTGTCAGGATAAGGGTTCTTTTCAAAAGCGCTGTTGATCATGTGACGAGCGCTATGCTGCTTTACCCATACATCTTCTTTATATTTTTCATGCCCTGCTTTCACATAATCCGGCTCATCATCCCACGATTCCTCTTTATATATCGGCTCGATCCAGCTCCTGTATGCATCGGGGAATGTAATTTCTTCCTCTGGATTTGTCTTTAATTTCTGCGATGTGCGCCAAAGCACACGTGTATTGGAGTATACGAGACCGTGCAGTCCATAATCCCTTCCTTCATTCAATATGACAGTACACAGCGGTTTTTCAAAACCATAGGGTCTTTTGGTATGTTGGTGACGGTGGAGTCTTCCCATTCTTTGAAAAAGGAGATCGATCGGACAAATCTGTGTAATTAACCAGTCAAAATCCACATCCAGTGACTGTTCTACAACTTGAGTTGCAACTAGAATACGGCCTTTGTCGCGTTTCCCGGTTGGGCCAAAATGATTTATTATATCCTGCTCTTTTAATTGTCGATCTTTGAAACAGTAGCGAGCATGAAGAATATCAACCGGTATACTGGTAATCTCCCTGAGGTTTAGTGCCAAGTGCTGTGCAGCATCAACCAGATTACATACAACTGCAATCTGGGCACCGTTTTCCGCTGCATTGATGATCCGCTTTTTTAAGACATCATCGGGCATTATATTATTCGAGAACAAACATTCCATTTTTACACTAAAAGGTATCGGGCGCTGATTTTTCTTAAAAATAAAAGGAGTAACTTTGTCACCATTTGACCAGAGCACTAAAGGATAAGGTTTTGTTTCGGCATTATCCATCGCCGCTTCCCATGCTTTGCACAAATGCACACGTTGATAGCTCGGAAGAGTAGCGGAAAGAAGAATAGCTGTGCCCCTTACAGACTTCTGCTGTCTCAACATTTCTTCAAGAAGGCCGTACATATAGGCGTCATATGCATGGACTTCGTCAATGATTAAAACACTGCGACCAATACCAAAACTGCGGACAAAACGGTGGCGAACCGGCAAAACAGAGATAAGCGTTTGATCAACAGTGCAAATTCCGATTTGCCCGAAAAAAGTCCTCTTTCTGCTCTCAGCCAGCCATTCACTGCATTGAGACCAGCCATCTTCCTCTCTTTCCACATTACGAGCCTTGTTTTTAAGCCTGGAAAATGTTTTATTGAAGCGTGCCAATCCATGCCCAAGCAGTACATTCGGTGATTCTTCAAACAAAATTGTTGAGAGCCGCTCAATACGATCAAGCATTGCATTTGCAGTGGCTTGTGTCGGAAGTGCAAAAATAATTGAATCCGCAATATTGCCTTTTATTAAACGCCATGCATATGCCAATGCAGCCTCTGTCTTACCTGAACCTGTAGGTGCTTCAATAAGAGTCAATCCGGATTCCAGAGGCAAGCGATCCATTAAAATCTGCAATGGGTGTGGATCATCATTTCTTAATAGTGCCCTGACACCTGTATATCTTCTAGGCTGTCCTATAACACCGGATAATTCTATAACCCGTCTGGCATCTCCGGCTTGTTTTTTGTCGAAGTACTCATTTAACTCCATAGGATCGGAACAAAAGACAAAATTCTCTTTATCGCAACGGGAGCCAAGCCAGTCCGATACGGAACAAAAGCCAGCAAGAAGAGGAGAAATCGAAGGTGGGTCATGTTTGAGAGAAAGCCCTGCTGGATGAAGGAAAAGGGTTTCCAAAGAAGAAAACCATGTTCCTCTAGTGTTCTTGTCAATTTCAGCAAGCCGTTTATCACTTATCACAGACAACTCATAATTCTTAACATATTCAGCATGCTTTATATGTCCATGATGTCCGGTAACACTTTCAATCCAAGATTTCCATGAATGCCAACGACTTGAACCTGTTTCATCTATTTTATTTAAAAAATCGAGACCACATTGATTTTCCGTCAGAATTTCGAGCTTTTCCTTGCAGTCATACTGAAACCAAAACAGACCGGCTTCACCATGAAAGTATTCTTTAGCCTCCTGAGCTGTAGGTAAAAAATGAAATCCTCCCGCATATGGATATAAGGTTTCCCAGATATTTTTTGCACGCCGCTGAAACCGGATATCAAATTTTCCGTAATCATGAAGGGCGATAAAAAACAGCACCCAAGCGCGTACCTGTTTTTTGCTCATAGAGCAACTATTGCAGAAACCACGACGGACAACCGGGCTTTCATCCCACCACACAGATGCCACCGCCGCCACATCCAGACAGTGATAAGGCAACAGGTGGTATTCCTGTCGGCCCTTGTCATCCGTCCGGGCCTTGCCCCAGTAGCGATAGATAAGTTCAGATGAATTGTTCATGACAATAGAACCTCTTATGTTTTCGTGAGTCTGCTTTTATTCTACCTCCTCCCATACCACACCTCCTACCCCATATAGTGTCCCCCCTAATAGATTTTTTGCATATTTTTTATCTCTTTCTTAACTTCCTCCTTCAATGCCGGGGGAGAGAGGACTTCCACCTGGGCGCCGTATTTCAGGACTTCCCCTCTTATTTCCCTCAAATCGGCTGCAGGGAAGGTAAGGCAAAGGGTTCCATCCGGGTTAACAACCCGTTTTTGTTCCGGGTGCCAGATCTGTTCCGATATCCAGGGCGCAATTTTTCTGGAAAATTTCAGGCAGATCTCCATGCTGTCTTCGCTTGATAAGATCCCAAAATTTTTTCTTATGTACTTCTTTAATGAACCAGACGAAATCTGATAGGTTATCGATTTGACAGAAGGCTTTACGGCACGTATCCTGGAAAGGGTAAAATAGCGAAGCTGGCCTCGTAAGGTGCAGAAGGCGATGAGATGCCAGCTTCCCATGTATTGAAGCAGATGCAGGGGAAGGATATCCCTTTGGGTATCTTCGTTTTTATGAGGAGAATAATAATGAATTGTTAAGGATTTTTCCGAAAAAAGCGAGTTTATGACCGCTTGAAAAATCGTATCGCTTGTCTGGGAATATTCTATGTTTTTGACGGAGACTTTTTGGCTGATTTTGTCTAAAGAGACATGCTTTGTGAAAGAATAGGATGAGAGAATCTGAGCGAGAAACGATTTTAAAGAGGATTTTAATTCTTTATCAGGAATGGTTGAGGCCAAACGGAATGAGATGAACAGCGCGGCCAGTTCAACCTCTTTGATCCATATGCCGGGCAGCTCATATGTTTTTTCTTCATAGGTGTAGCCCCTTTTTTCCGGCACATAAACAAGAGGCGCGTTGAGCCTGTCTCTCATAAAATCAATATCCCTCTGGCCGGTTTTTCGGGATACTTCAAACCGCCTGGCAAGGGTTACGGAATTCGGATATCTCTCACTCTTTACCTGATCGTTAAACCACCAGAACCTTTCGTAAATGACCTTTGAAGACATGTCAGGACCTCCTGGATGTGCCAGTCATTATGCTGAAGGGCAACCAAGGCGTAGCCACAGAGGACACAGGGGTTATTACGGCCACCAGTCATTTCCAGGGGCAGACTACTTGGGATAGACATTCCCTACCTCAAGGGGGATCCATTTCTTCCCTACTCTTCCCACCGCAAGGTTTATCGTGTCGCCTTCCTTTAGATGTTCCGCTATCTTTTTGGTGACCTGTATCGGACCGATTCTTTCACCCTCGTAGAGGAGATACAGTTTGTCTTCAAGCATGCCCTTCAACTCTCCATAGCCTTCCATATAGGCATCATCATCAAACACTCTATCAAAGTATCTGCTGCTGTTTATACTACACAGGTTAAACAGCAATTCAGCGGCCTTATCAACCCTCGGCAGATCTTTGGACGCCTGTTTGGTTGTGTCCAGAACCTCTTCAATTACTCCTTCACCAAGGAGACCCTTTTCATCAAGCCATTTGAAGTACTTCTTTATGATGCCGGGTGCCGCCTTCATCATCCACTGGGGTGCCATGACCTTCCTTATCAGAAACCATTCAAGGAACTGTGACGTATGGCCGAATTCAAATTCCGATGTATCGGCGGTAAGGATAATCCTTCCATTCTTGTCTTCGCTGTAGGAGACATCGCCATAACTGGTGAGAAAATCCTTGAACAAAGACAGGGTATCCTCATATTTCCGAACAGTATTGCTGCTGTACTTTTTGGAGATTTCCTCAAGAAATAGATCAATCGTTTGCGCTATCTTAATTTTCATTTCATCCTTTCTAATGATTTTCTGCTAAAATTCAGCCTTTTGAAAACAAGACGCTTTGACCCATGCGGGTCTTTTCTGGCAAAGCCGCATCACAAATTATTCATAAACAAGCTTACATTTGTTTCTAAAGGCCAAAATGTTACATAGAGTTTTCTAAAGGGCCCGCAAAATATGTAAGGACAAAACAGACAACCCAACCGTAAACGCTAACCCGGACCATTTAAGCAGTTTCACCATTTTCTCACCCAAGGCCTTATTAACCGCCTGGTAGTTAAAGGAGCATACAACCCAGAAGTAGATCAGTAACAGTCCAAGGCCAATGAATATCATACAAAAGCAAAATAGTGCATCCCATACTTCCTGGCCCAGGCAAAAGACGCAGTGATGGAATGGGAGGCCTAAAAACAGCGGGCTTATCCTGGTATGGAGTGCAAGTAAGAATACGCCAAAGAGAAAAATGATTCCCAGTGTTTCACAGAGCATTAGTGATTTCTTGCCGAACCATTTTCCCTTGCCGGTCGAGGCGCTCCTTTTCTGAGCAATTATGAAATACACTATTTCCGCCAATGTAAACACTGCCAGGACATAGAAGACGACAACCCAAGTCCAGGTAGATTCGGTAACAATATGAGGAACGCCTTCTCTCGGAATGTCGAAGAGAGATGTGCAGCAGGAGACCTGACGGGGAGGAGCGGAAAAGAAAAATGAGACGTCAAGCACTGTTTCGGCAAGGATTAATAGACCCAACGGGATAAGAAACATCAATTTCTGCTTCATGAAGGGTTGCGCTGCTATGCGGCGATCCAACAGGTTCAATATCAGCCAATATCCATAGAGTGCGGGTAAAACCAGTTTAAGGGTGCTTGCGATATAGGACAATGGCGCGCTAATATTGTGCACCCCAACAAGACACATGGCTCCGGGAATGGATTTAATCATACTGTGGAGGGTCCAGAACCATAAGGGAATCATAAGGAGTCGAAGGAAAAAGCCCAGGGACAAAACTGTAATGATGAGATAGACTCTTTTCTCTAAACGATACTGTTCTTCGGCCTCGCTGTTGATATCCCATCTGTTCCAGACTTGAAGACCCGCTACTGCGGCAGTAAGCCCTACAAACAGCGACAGTGACGAACAGATAAGGTAGGTTATTATATAGGTATTGAGAATCAAGACAATACACTAAGATTATTTGTGTGCAGATATCTTACCGGAGTCGAAATACACGGTATGGTCCACCAATTTCACGACAGGTGTATTTGAATCGTGAAGTGATGTAACAATGGTTTTGCCTCTTTTTTTTAAGTCTGCGAGGATGTCGATTACCATCTTAACATGCCCCACATCTATATTGGAGAACGGCTCATCCGCCAGGATAATCTCAGGGTTATTGATGAGAGCACGGGCAAAGGCCGTACGCTGCTGTTCTCCGCCGCTCAACTCATTGGCCATAAAATCTGCCCTGGTCTCAAGGTTTAAGTGCTCCAGGAGCTTCAGGGCCCTAGCTCTTCTCATCTTTTCTGAAACACCCATTGGCACGAGGGGAAGAGAAACGTTTTCCCATGTCGTATATCCTGAAATAAGGTTGAATTGCTGAAAAATGAAGCCTATTTTGTCTCTCCTCACAGCAGACAGGAAGTGATCGGGAAAATGCGACACCTCCTGGTCATCCAACCACAGGCTGCCCTTTGTGATCCTTGTCAGGCAGCCTATAATATTTAATAGCGTGGTTTTACCCGACCCGGATGGGCCAGTCAACGCGATAAACTCTCCTCTTCTGATTTCAAGAGAGACATCGTGAATCGCTTTTACCTTCACCTTGCCGGATTGGTAGTTTTTTGTCACGTTTTCTACTTTGATCATTTAGATCTCCGGCACTGACCTGTTTTCAGGTTTGTGTGATGACTTCGCTAAGAATTACCTTATGCCCTCGTCAGGATCGATAACGCCCGCAAGCCACGCCGGGATTGAGCTGACTCCCATAAGCGGCAAAACGCCCAGTATGAAGAGAAGAATAATAGACTGAAAATCGCAGTGTACCGGCACGGGAAACTTCGGATAAATAGAGGCACACCCCAGACAATACCCGGATATACCCGGAGTGCCCATAAGCGCATAAACAAAACCAAGAAGTACCCCCAATGATGTCCCGAAAAGACCCAGAATCAGGCTTTCCATCATCTTCATTTCAATGATCTCCCCGGTTTGCCATCCGGTGGCCTTTAATATACCTATCTCTTTGCCGACGTCCACACTAATATGGGCCGACTGTGCCCAGACCAGAAGGAGAACCGCCACGAGCAATATTAGCCACATGGCCTGAAATGTCCCTCCCCTGCGTCCGAACGCCTCTTTCACCAGATCGGTTAAGGCCTTGCTGGTCAACACCCGCGTATTCTTGAAAAGGCGGGTGATATCTAACGCAACCCTGTCTGCATATTCCGGGGCATCCGTATATACCAAGAGATCTGACGCCTCATCCTCAGTGTAACCGAAAAAGATCCTGGCGTCTTCGATGGAGACGACAATCAGGTCGGTACTATACACTTGGACGGTGCTGTTAAAGATCGCGGCCACCTCAAATTCGCCTTTGTTCCCAAGGGTGTCCTCGATTTGAAGTTTATCCCCGATACTTGCCGCAAAGGATTGGGCCACCCCGCTTCCCAGAACGGCCTTATTACGATCCCCCGGGACCGGAAAAATTCCGCTATCGATTGTCCATGGAAGCCTCTGGTCAAAAACAGAGTGAGCAAAATCAATCCCCATCAGGGTAAAGGCCGCATCTGTCTCATCGATTCGGAGGGGAAGGTATCCCCATACCCTTGGGACCACCTTCTTCACATGCGGGATATCTTCAATCCCCGCCTTTACATCGAGGGAAATTTCTTCCACACGGCCCGCGGATATACCCTGGACAGTGACGTCCGGCAAAAAGCCCCTGGCTATCTCCGCATCCTTTATGAACCCACCTCTTGTGGACATCATAAAAGAAGAGGTTGCCATCACGAGAATCAAGGGGATTAAAATTGCAAGGGATTTTGCCCTGTAACGGCGCAGATTCTGAGCGGCCATCAGCCAGAGGTTGATGTGTTTGGCAGTATTCATGGCCTTTTCTTGCCAACTTTGACCGTATAGACCTTTTCCGACAAAACACCCGGAGTAACAACCACATCGCAGTCGGAATGGAAGCAGAAACCTCCTGGAATATCGCTTCGGCGGGCATAAATCCCTTCGGCAAGATTCCTCGAGGTACAACACTGGGCAATGATTGGGACGGCAGGTCCACCCAGAGTCCCCACTACTGCCATCCGCATCTGAGTATCCCTGGATCGGCGGCAATTTGTGGTAATGCGGTCATTATAGAGCTGTAGTATTATCAGAACGACAAGTATGAGTAGTATCCTTAATAAGTACTTCTCTTTAAGTAGTTGAAGCATTATTACTACATTCTTGGAGCGGGAAAGGCCTCTCCTTCAGTAAGGATCTGTATGCAAGCAAAAGCCCTTTATTAGTCTTACGGCATTTCCTCAAAAAGTATGTATTCTCTACTGCTTCCACTGTCTCCACGCGATAAGCCAGCCGACAAAAAGAAGCACTGCCCCAATTCCAATAAGTTTTAATGCCTCAGGCCATAAAATAGAAAACCCATTGCCCTTCTGAAAGATGCCGTTAGCCGCTATCATAAAGTGGGTCGGAGGCAAAATAGGGGCAATTTTTTGAAATAACGGTAGCATATTTTCCACCGGAGTAATAATACCCGTCACAGACACCGCCGGAAACATTACCCCGAAACATAAAAGGATCGCCTGAAGCATATTCTTGCAGATGGTCCCGATAAGGATGCCAACGCCGGTCATGCTAATCAAAAAGAATCCCATAAAAGCCAGGAAAGTAAGGGGATTCCCATGACATGGAACATGAAACCAAAAAACGACAAGGAAGGAAAAAACGGTAGCAATCAATCCTATTATGAACGGGGCTATTGATTTAGCAAGCAAAAGTTCCCATGAACGCGTAGGGGTAACCAGGAGTTGGTCGATTGTCCCCCGTTCTTTTTCTCTTACAATCGCAGTTGAGGCAAGGATAAGCCCGCCTATGACGGCTGCAATTACAATGTGAAAGATAACCACGAAGTAGACACTCTCCATTTCCTGGTTATAGAGCGTTCTAAGTTGACTGTTTATATTGGGGAGTTGTGAAATTACCGTGCCCTGATTATTCAGTCTCTCGATCGTGATTTTTTGATTGTACGTGGCGACAATGCGTTTTGCAAAGCCAAATCCCTGTCCAGCCTGATTGGCATCTGAGCCGTCGGAGATGTATTGTAGCGGAGCGGGTCTTCTCTCAGCCAGATTACGAGTGAACTCAGGGGGAATAATCAGGGCGGCCCTTGCCTTACCGCTATCCAGTCTTTTTCTTATTTCCACCATGGAAATGGCAAAGCAGTCCAAATCAAAATACTCGGTGGACAGAAATTTTTTGATTAGTTCACGACTAATCGCCGTGCGGTTCATGTCATAGACGACCGTGGGCAGATGTTTTGCATCAAACAGGAAACAATAGCCGCACAGCAAAATTCAAGCCGTAAAGAAGTAGAGGATAAGGAGCATTGCCACCGGATCACGATAGAAATGTATAAACTCCTTTTTGACTAATCCAAAGAAACGTTGCATTATCTATAGCTCCCTCAGATATTCTTATTCTTAACCCGCCATGCACATAATAGAAAAATGGCGATACAATAACTCACAAGAGCAAGCGCATCCTCCCAATAACTGAAAATATTAGAACCTTTGACGATCTGCGCCCGACAGATCCCGGTGTAGAATCTTGCAGGGAAAAGACATGAATAAAGGCGCCATCCATCGGGGCTGTTTTCTATTGGAGCGATAGTGTCTCCAAAGATGAACGAAGGCATCAGGGTGAAGACAACAGCAAATAACATTGCGGTGAGCTGGCTTTTGGTAAGGGTAGAGATGAAAAACCCTAATGCCACTGTAGCAAAGACCATTAGAAATGTAAACAGAGCAAGGGCCAAGAAGCTTCCCCTGAATGGGAGCCCAAACCACCATAATCCAATGATAATAACAAATATAAGATCGAGAGTAAGAAGGGTTACGTACGGAGTCATCTTGCCCGCGATGTATTCATAGGAATGAATCGGCGAGGCAAATATCTGCTGGATAGAACCGGATTCTTTTTCCCTTACTATGGCAAGGGCCGACAGAATTGGAACAAACCCCATTATCGATATGGTGAACACACCGGTAATAATAAAGGTATAATCCCTGAATGATTGATTATACCAGGATCTGGCAATCAGTGATATTGGTTCCATATCAACCGAAAGTCCTCTTTTTTTGAGGAATGAGGTTGCCATTTGAACTGAATAAGAGGCGTTGATTTCACTTAGATAGTTGATGATGAAGTGCGCGGTATTTACATCGGACCCATCGACGAGGGTCTGTATGTCGGCGGGTAGATACTCTCTGGCCTCTCTTGAGAAGCCGGAGGGAATGATAATCACACATCTGGTCCTGCCTCTGTCCAACAAATATTTTGCTTGATCATATTCTTTCAGGTAATATTTGATGTCAAAATATGATGTGTTATCAATTGCCTCTATGTAATTTCTGCTTTCGATGCTTCGATCTAAATCAAAGACGGCCAAAGGGAGTTCTTTTAATTCAAAACATAGGGAATAACCGAACAGGAAGAGCATTTGAAGGGGCATAAAAAGGGCAATAATCAGGCTTACAGGGTCCCTCAGGATATGAAGAAACTCCGCCCTCATTATTGTCCATATTCTTTTAGTGGTCATTGGTATTAGCGCTTTTTACCGTTTCTCCCCACCTGCCATAATATGATATATGAAAACGTCCTCAAGAGATGGACTGGTCTTCTTAATGTCGTCCACATCCGCACCTGCCGCCCGAAGATATTCTTTGGAGAGCTTCTCTTCCTTTTTCTCAGTCAGGATATGAATCTTGTCCCCAAACAGGGCAGCCTGGTGTATGAAGTCAAGGGGGAGTATTCTGTTATAGCATTCGAGGATGCTGGAGGATGATACCTCATAAAAATCGGCGGCCAGGCCTTCTTTTAACTCGTCCGGCGTTCCAAGTGCAACGAGATTGCCCGCGTTCATAAGACCCAGGATATTACAGCGTTCGGCCTCGTCCATGAAATGGGTGGTGACAATAGCTGTGATCCCCTCTTCGGCCAACCGGTGGATTACATCCCAGAATTGTGTTCGCCCGACAGGGTCCACTCCGGATGTCGGCTCATCCAGAAATAGGACCGCAGGCTGGTGCATGACCGCGCAACCGAGTGCCAATTTCTGTTTCCACCCTCCGGCAAGCTCACTGGTAAGATACTTTTCCTTCCCCTTTAGACCGGCAAGCTCGATAACCCAATCCCTTTTTATTTTCTTGTCCTTTTTGTCGAGGGCGTAAATACTTCCGTAAAAATCAAGGTTCTGTTCCACTGTAAGATCGGGGTAGAGGGAGAAGAGTTGAGACATATAGCCTATCTTGCTCTTCACCAAACGTGGATGCGTTGCTATGTCATAATCCGCTACTACCGCCTTACCAGATGTGGGCGGTAGGAGACCGCACAGCATCTTTATGGTGGTGGTTTTCCCTGCCCCATTGGGGCCCAGCAGCCCAAAAACAGAACCGGTATCTACCTCGAAACTAACATTATCCACCGCCGTAAAATCGCCAAACTGCTTGCTTATGCCGGAGACAACAATAGATTTGCTCCCCAATTCAGGGTAGTCAAAGGGTAACCATGCTTTCTTCTCTCTGCCATTCGTGCCATACTGCAAAAGCGACATGAAAACATCATCCATTGTGGGGGTTACTTCCCTGCAATCCTCGACAACAATATCCCTGTCGAGAAGGTCTTTTTGCATCTTGGGCAATTCCACGTCGAGGTCCTTTAAAAAGACTCGGATTCGATCACCATAGACCTGGCCTGACATGGCAAGCTCTTCTCTTAAGACCTTGTGCGCCTGGTTTATATTATCCGTCTTAAAGGAATAGACCCTTTGTGTGATCGATCTCTTCAAATTCGCAGGGGTATCACTGGCGATAACCTCCCCATCCTGTATGAGGGCTATACGGGTACACCGTTCCGCCTCGTCCATATAAGGGGTGGAAATGATGATACTGACTCCCTGAACAATAAATTCGTAAAGGATCTTCCAGAGTTCACTGCGGGAAAGGGGATCAACGCCGGTCGTGGGTTCATCGAGAATCAGGACACTGGGGTAATGTATCAGGGCACAGCTTAAGGCAAGCTTTTTCTTCATTCCTCCTGAGAGAGCGGCCGCCCGACGATCGCGGAAAGGTTCCATCCTGGAAAAACGGAGGAGCCTTTCCTTTTGCCGTTGCCGATCAACTTTGGGGACACCGCGTAAATCGGCTACAAAATCAATGTTTTCTTCTACGGTCATGTCCTGATAAAGAGTGAAGTCCTGGGACATGTACCCTATTAGGGAACGAATGACATCGGGTTCTGTTTCTACATTATGACCGTCCACGAACATCAATCCGGAGGTTGGTGAAAGGATACCGCAGAGCATCTGGATTGTCGTGGTCTTCCCGGCCCCATCGGAACCTAAGAGACCGAACAGTTCCCCTTTTTTTATATTGAGATTAAGTTCACTTACGGCTGTGATACTCCTGAATCTCTTGGTCAGGCCCTCGGTTAGGACTGCATAATCTCGCGGCCTTGTTATTTCCATGATCTATCTTCATCCCACTTCAGGTCCAGATCTGCCGGTACCCCCGGTTTAAGGATGCCTTCCGGATTTTTAATTCCAACCTTGATCTTATAGACCATACTGGAGCGGTGCTCATTCATCTGAACGTCCCGTGGGGTGAATTCCGCCCTGGATGCCACAAAAATGACCTTTCCTTCAAAGTAACGCTTGGGGAAAGAATCCACATAGATCCTGCTGGGATCATCGAGCTTTACCTTACCGATCTCCACTTGTTCAACATAGGTCCTCACATAAAGCTGTCCAAGGTCGGTGACAACCACAACGGGCGTACCCATAACTACATTTTCCCCCAGTTCTATCACCTTATCGGTAACCGTACCATTGACCGGACTGTATATGAATGTGTCGGCCAGAACGGCATCCAGCTCTCTTTTTCGGGCCATGGCCGAGGCCACGACTGCTTCAGCAATATTCTCATCCGTCCTTGCGGCGACGAGTTCCTTATCCAGGGTTTCCACATCGTTTTCCCGTAGCCGTATCTCGGTAAGAGAAGACCTTGCCAGGGCCAAACTTGCCTCGGCAAGCAATATCTCCCTTGTGGCCCGTTCTACTTCCGACTTGGTGACCTTGTAAGCCTCCTCAACACTATCCATCTTGCTCTCGGATATGGTCTTTTTCTTCACTAGTGGGGAAAACCGGAAATAGTCTTTTTCTGCTTTTGAGAAATTGGTTTCGGCCTGTTCTAAGACTGCCTTTGTTGACGCGAGACTGGCCTCGGCCATGGCCCGAAAAAGAGAGCTGGATGCCGTTCTGGCCGACACATTCATATACAGTCCGGTCAATGGTACGGTTACCGATAAGGTGATAG
>JAXHTA010000530.1:0-2729 GCA_034190285.1 Thermodesulfobacteriota bacterium
GTTCAAGATATTGTGGTCGCAACGTGGGGCTTAAATATGGAGGTGTCAGTTCAGGGCGAGCGTGGATGTAGTGAGCGTGTCACGCGCTCCTATGACGCCGGGAGATCTGGAAATTGTGGAAATTTGAGTAAAGGAACCCGTTGAACCCGATTGTTTTTTCAAAAATCAGAAAGGGGAAATCTGCGTGTAGGCCGGGTCCACATAAAGGAAATTATCAGACACCGGAAGTTGAGAATCCGTATAGTCGATATGATAGTCTGGAGTCATTGGTGGTGAATTCGCTTTGGGTGGAGGGTGGGCCTTAACCGCCCACAATCCCAGGTGCTTGAGGATCTTTTTAATGACGTTCTCATCCTCTATTACACTGATTACTTTCATCTTTCCGGAGCATTTCAGGCACGTTAAGGGGTCCGCTTCGTAAATCTTCTGGATCAACCTGGCCCAGTTTTTCCGGTATTCGCTGGAAGATCCATCGGGTTCTGGTGACAGGCGGGGCAAAAATATCTTCGTTTGCATGAAAATGCCAGCAAATATTCATGGCCACATTCTCCACATTTGACCCTTGCTAAGCCATTATGGAGGATACCGCAGTCCAGGTAACGGTAGATGACCTGTTTGATATAGGGCCGGAAAAAACCGTATTCCTTTGCGAACTGATCGTCATAGATCTGTTCGAGATTTTCAAAATTGTCCTCTATACACTGGTAGTATTGGGATTCCTGTGGCTTTCGGGGCTGGTAGACAGGGGATCTGTCGGGCATTTACCATCTCCGGGAAAGAAATTGTAAGGGAACCCGACAAGAAATACTGTAAATTAAACTGAAGGTAAAGGGGAAAAAGGCCGTGTGTATCTGAGGCTGATCAAAGGATGGCGGATTATGAAATCCACTAGACCGGCGAGTACCGGCGTCATGGGAATAATCAGACGGGGAAAATAAACCTTGGTGAGCATATCAATATTGTTAAAACTGCTTCCTTGCATATGGATGCGGCAGAAAAATCTTGAAGACGACGGCATGTTCGTAGTCTTTAAGGATTTTCCTGAATCCTGAGGGGGCCTGAAACGTTCGGCGGACATTTGGCCGACAGCCCGTAATTCTCACATCGAGGTTCCCGGCACAAATTGGCCAAACGGTCCTCAATGGTTATAGCATCTGTTGAAAGAACGGCCGCATCCGTGGCCTCGAGTCGGCAGGAGAGTCGGACCCGTTCTCTGAGGCTTGTTTCAGTTCTGTCTTGATGTCCTGATGATTTATGATTGCTTTCCTCTATTTTCATTCCTGCATTCCTTTTTTCATTTCTCCTTATGGCGTGGGCTTCCGAAATTTTCTTGGTCTTGTTCGCCTCTCTCCCATAATGCGGATGAGATCAACCGTGCGTCAAAAGAATAGAAGGAGCAACCGCAGAGTATGATATTATAGGTATCCATTACATATTACCAATTGTAAGAAATTGCAAGAAATGAGATTATGCAATACTCCTTTTCAAGATATTTTTATCTAAATCAAGAGTATAGGAAAGGATAGTATCAATATTGATCTTCTTGGATGCTTTGAGTATTTCTATCCCGGTAAGTTTTCCATCGGATGTAGTATCAATATTTATCCCTTCTGAGATTTCAATGACACCATCAGGTTTTTGATCCCCCAGACTAAGATATAAGGCATCCACTTCTTCATCATAGTGCACTTTCATTTTTTTCTTCCTTTCTTCAAAGGATAGTTTGTTATAACTGTAATTATATCATTTTCAACGGATATGACAATCTTAATAGGATATTTAAAACTGGGAAAGCTTTCAATTAACTCATGCTCACCGTCTTTCAAATCTAAATCAGATAAAAAATTCTCAATATCTGATTCAGAGATATCATAAAGTTTAGCTCGTCGTTTTGCATGACGTGAGAAATTGATTACCATTATGAATCCATTGTTCCAATATGAAGATGAATATCTTTAATGCTGTAAACTTGGAATTTGACTTACCATATAAGAAAGATCAATCTATCATCAAAATTGAAAAATTGGAAAAGAAAAATTAGTTGCCTTGTTATTAAAGGCTCATGAACAAAGATTGGTGGAGGCGGAGGGAGTCGAACACCGCTTCTTGTTTATAACCCACTGAATTAGTGAGAATATATTTTAAAGAAAGCAGCATTGCAAGAAAAGGGTTTAATTATTAGAATAAGAAGGGACGCGAGCATATAACGAAGTGGAGATTATTGATATTCTGTTTCATTTTCAACGTTCATCGGGTTTCTGTAGAACGGTTGATAAGAGTCACACCAAACTCGCCTAACATCATGGTATCTATTAGGGGACGTTGGTTCCAAAACAACTTGACAAGCAGGCATAATAGAGATACCTTCCCTTCATGCCCAGACAACCAAGACTTGATACACCCGGCGCCTTGCATCATGTAATGGGCAGGGGGATTGACGGACTAGAAATATTCGATAGCAAGAAGGATTGTGAAGATTTTCTTGGCCGCCTGCAGGATCTTTGTGAGAAGGAGGCACTTAGTATATATGCCTGGGTTCTTATGGATACACACTTTCATCTTTTGGCCAGAACCGGAAAAATTCCTCTGTCTAATAGTAGGAGAAAGCTTTGAACTGGCTACTGTGACACGATACTGGGCTATTTTGGTAAGAGACGAAAAGGGGCGATAGAAAAATATGAGCAATGCATTGAGGAAGGTGTTAATGCCGGCAGAAGGCCAAAGTTGGT
>JAXHTA010000531.1:0-2724 GCA_034190285.1 Thermodesulfobacteriota bacterium
CTTCGGTTGGATGCTTCCGATTTTATCACCAAACCAATTAATGATGATGCGCTTCACGTTGCCCTAAAGCGCGCCCGGCGGCGATACACTGTCAGGAAACAACTACAGTCCCACACTGCCCTTTTGGAAAGAGAGAATGCACAGACTACCGAGGAATTAATCAGGACGATTTCTTTCCAAAGGGATCTCATCGCCAGTTCTATGGACGGAATTCTGGGTTGCGATGAGAAAGAAATTGTTGTGATATTTAATCAAAGCATGGAAAAACTGCTGGGTTATTCGAAGAACCAGGTTCTCAATCAATTGAGCTTTGACCAGTTACTTGATCCCGGGGACGAACGAAGGCTTAGAGAAGAACTTGCGGCTGATGGCTATGGAGGAGAGAACAGACTCTTTCTATATGAAACCAACCTCCTAAACAGCAGAAACGAAAAGGTCCCGGTGCAGGTATCGGCTACTGTCTTGTCAGCTCAGGGTCAGAAAAACGGTATGGTCTTCTTTTTCAGAGATCTTCGAGAAATCCATAGACTGGAACGAGAGATATCCGATCAGGCACGTATTCTCCACCAGGATAAAATGATGTCCTTAGGCAGGCTTTCAGCCAGCGTCGTACATGAAATCAACAACCCTATATTTGGCACCCTCAACTATCTACATCTCATGAAACGTATAATAGAACGCGAATCCCTGAATGAGAGGCACATTGACAGGTTTAAGCGGTATCTCAATCTGGTGGAGGATGAAATCAGCCGCTGCTCGCAGATAATTTCCAATCTGCTTACCTTTTCCAGAAAATCGCCACCGGCTCTTGCTCAAGTTCAGATTAACGATCTCTTGGACCGCTGTATAGTCTTAAGTCAACATAAGCTCAAGCTAAGCAACATCAATCTTGTCCATTCCACTGATCCAGGCTTACCGGCAGTACTCGGCGACTTCAATCAACTTCAACAATGTGTTTTCAATCTGGTCTTCAACGCAATTGATGCAATGCCTGACGGGGGGACAATAAACCTGGAAGGCCGGTATGACAATGATAGAGAAAAAGTCCTCATCATTGTAGAAGATTCAGGAGCTGGAATATCCGAAGACGATCTTCCTAATATTTTTGAACCCTTTTTTTCGACCAAGGATGAAGGGCATGGTGTGGGTCTTGGTCTTTCCACTGTCTATGGAATCATGGAACATCATAATGGCGCGGTTCACGCTGAAAGCATCCCCGGAAAAGGCGCAACATTTATACTTGAGTTACCACCTTTTTGACCCCACAGTGAATGACCGGGACCTTCCTCTAAAAACGTTCAACGATTATGATTGAAAGTGTAGACACCAAGAGTATGAAGAATATGGATTATAAACAAAGAAACAGCATATTAAGTGATCAGTCCCTTGAAATCCTTGATGAGCTGAACATTGGGGCCTTTACAGTAAATTTGCAGCGCAGGATTACTTCTATGAACTTTAGTGCTCAAGCACTAATGGAGTTAAAGGAATATGAAGTCGTTGGTAAGGATTGCCGTGAAATATTTACTGGTGTTCCCTGCCTGGTAAACTGTTTTCTGAAAGAAGAAGTCGACTGTGGTTTTGAAGATCGAGATGTTGAAGTTAGGGATGAGGCGGACAGGAAACACCTTCTGACAAGACTGGCAACCCCTGTCTACGATCCTGACCACAATGTTGTAGGATGTCTAACAATCTTACAGGATCACTCACCCATTGTAGATATTATCGACAGAATTCATCATGAGGAACGCAACCTGAAGATCATCCTGGACAATCTTGATGTCGGTATTTTTACTGTAAATCGTAGCGGTCATATCACTTTCTTCAATAAAGAGGCCGAGAGGATATCAGGGTACAACCGTAAAGACTTGCTGGGCAAGCACTGCACCGCAATCTTTGAGGAAAATGCCATTTGCGATTTTTACCGATTAAAGGAATCGATTGAAGATGGTCTGAAGCGCAGCAGCCACCATGGAAAAATGTCCACCAAAAACGGAGAGTTACTGCCGATCCGGGCGAATTATATTGCCCTTAGAAACGAGAAAGGCACCATTGTCGGCGGGCTGGCCACGTTTCGTGACCTAACACTGGTCCATCAACTGAATCAAGTTATAAGTGATCGCTATAGCTTCCAGGATATGGTAGGAAAAGCCCCCGCGATGCAAAAGCTTTTTGAGACAGTGAGCACCGTTGCAGAAACCGATGTCACGTTGCTTATTGAAGGGGCAACCGGAACCGGAAAAGACATGCTTGCAAAGATAATTCACTCATCTAGTAAACGTTCCCTAAAGCCATTTGTTAAGGTCAACTGCGCGGCACTCCCAGACAATTTACTTGAGTCTGAGATGTTCGGTTATGTCAAGGGTGCCTTTACGGGCGCTGATAGGGATAAGCCGGGCCGGTTCACCGAAGCCAACGGCGGCACTATCTTCCTGGATGAAATCGGAGATATTCCTCTTTCCTTACAGGCAAAGCTTCTACGTGTATTGGAAGACAAAGAATTTTATCCCCTGGGAAGCCGGAGGTTAGAAAACGTTGATGTAAGGATTATCTCTGCAACGAACCGTAAATTGGAAAAGCTTGTAAGAAAACGACTCTTCAGAAAAGACCTGTATTACAGATTGAATGTCTTTAGAATAGAACTCCCGGCCCTTAAAGAGCGCCGCATCGATCTCCCTCTTCTTATACATCATATACTGAGGAGGCTCTGTGCGGCAAAAGACC
>JAXHTA010000532.1:0-2716 GCA_034190285.1 Thermodesulfobacteriota bacterium
ATAAAAAGGCCGGCAAGGACATTTCGGGATCAAAAACCCTCTTTCTAAAAAGACTGGCACTGAGTTTGCATTATAATCTTTAAAGATCCCGGGAATCTGGAAAGAGGGGGTGACAAATATGAAGTGGGAATGCGAAAACTGCGGGTATGCCCTTGATGCGGAAATTCCACCGGAAAAGTGCCCTTCCTGCCGGGAAGGTTGCAGTTTTGTGGATGCCGGCTGTTACACCCCGGATTGCCGGGGACCGGGTAATAAAAAGAAAGGAGGATGAATGATGGAACTGAAAGGAAGTAAAACCGAAAAAAACTTAATGGCCGCCTTTGCCGGGGAGTCTCAGGCCAGGAACCGATACACCTATTTTGCCTCCAGGGCCAAAAAGGAAGGATACGAGCAGATTTCCTCCGTCTTTCTGGAGACGGCCGACAACGAAAAAGAACACGCCAAAAAAGAATTTAAATTCCTGGTGGGCGGAGAAGTGGAAATAACCGGGAGTTTTCCGGCCGGGGTGATTGGCGATACCGCCTCCAACCTGAAGGAAGCGGCAGGAGGAGAGAACCACGAGTGGACCACCATGTATCCGGAATTTGCCAGGATAGCCGAAGAAGAAGGATTCAATGAAATTGCTTCCGTATTCCGGGCCATCGGTGATGCGGAAAAACAACACGAAAAAAGGTATCTTACCCTCCTTGCCAACCTGAAAGATGGAAAGGTATTCAAAAAAGATTCCCCGGTTCAGTGGAAATGCCGCAACTGCGGCTATGTCCACGAGGGTGATTCCGCCCCCGATGAATGCCCGGCCTGTGCCCATAAACAGGCCTATTTTGAACTGCTGGCGGAAAATTATTAGGTGATTCTGAAAACTTAAAACGAAAGGAGGTGATGAAGATGAAGAGGTTCATGTTGCCCCGTATTGCTCATTGCGGAGAGGGTTGTTCTCTTCAGTCCCGGGCAAGACTTTAAAAGGCCCTTTTATTTAAGAAAATAAGGAGGATTAACGTGAAAAAACATTTTCTGATTTTTATCACCACTATGGTTTCCCTGTTATTCATAGGAACCACTTTCTCGTGGGCAAAAGAGGAAATTTGCGTAAAGTGTCATAAGGCTGTGACTCCGCTTATGGTCAAGGACTGGCAGGCAAGTATGCATAGTGAAAACGAGGTTAGCTGTTCCAACTGCCACGGATCCGACCACAAGAATAAAAAGAACGCTAACCTGGCCAAGATGCCCGATGAGGGCACCTGCGCCGAATGTCATCAGGACCAGTTCGATCAGTTTGCCAAAGGTAAACACAATTTCGGCTGGACGGCCATGAACGCCCTGCCCATTACTCACCTGGAGCCCGATGTGCTGATGGAGGGAGGTAAAGGCTGCGGCGGATGCCACAACATGGGAATCAAGTCCGAGGCCCAGAAAAAGGAATTGAGGGACAAGGGGCATACCTACCGGACCAACTCCTGTGATGAGTGTCATACCCGCCATACCTTCTCCAAAAAAGAAGCCCAGGATCCCAAATCATGTCAGCTCTGCCACATGGGATTTGACCATCCTCAGTGGGAGATGTACGAAAGCTCGAAACACGGGACCAGATACCATATGAAAGAAATAGGAAGATTGCCCAAGGATGCGGCCGCTCCCACCTGCCAGTTCTGTCATCTCCCCAACGGCACCCATACCAACAAGGTAGCCTGGGGATTCCTGGCAGTGAAACTCCCTCTTCCCGAGGACAAACAGTGGGCGGCCGACCAGGTCACTATCCTCAAGGCCCTGGGGGTTCTGGACCCGGATGGGAAGCCCACCGCCCGCCTCGATATCGTTAAAGCGGCTGATATGGTAAGATTAACCGAAGAGGACTGGAAAACCGAACGGGAAAAGATGGTCAAAACCTGCAAAAATTGCCATTCGGAAAAGTATGCCCGCACCGAGCTTGAAAAAGGCGACCAGATAATTAAAAAGGCAGACCGTTTAATGGCCGAGGCCATCAATGTTGTGGCCGACCTTTACCAAGACGGCATCCTGAAAAAACCCGGACATTATACCTATGCCTATCCCGACTTTTTGCACTTCTATCAGACCGGGGGCTCCCACATCGAGCAAGTGCTGTTCAAGATGTATATGAAACATAGAATGAGAACCTACCAGGGAGTCTTTCATGCCAACCCCGATTATGCCTACTGGTACGGATGGGCGGCCATGACCAAAGACCTGGACGAAATTAAGAAAATAGCAAAAATCTTAAGGTGCAAGGCTAAACAATAACGAACCGATAGGGGCGAAGCATCACGCTTCGCCCTATCATAAAGAAGGAGAATAGGATGGATGAGGAAGTAAAAATCTATACCACTCCCACTTGCCCCCATTGCAAAACTGCGAAAGAGTTTCTTTCCAAAAAGGGGATTAAATTTACCGCCTATGACGTTACTCAGGATCGGACTGCCTTAGACGAGATGGTGAAAATTTCCGGAGCCCGATCGGTTCCGGTAATCTCCGCCTGCGGCGAGGTAATGGTGGGATTTGAACCCACCAGGCTTAGCCAGATGCTGACCTGTATTGATCAGAGATCGGAAGTGTAATGAGGTGATCCAAATCTTTACTTAACACTCAAACCGTTACTCGGATTAATTGGATCATCGTTACATCTTTACCGGGTCCGTCTCTTGCTTATTGCTTAATAATATCTTGAAGGAAAAACCGGTGAAGCGTCGGTTTAATGTTAGCC
>JAXHTA010000533.1:0-2700 GCA_034190285.1 Thermodesulfobacteriota bacterium
CAGAGAAAACTCATTTCATAGGTTTTGGTTCAGAGGAACCGGGTTAAAAGTCAGGATGAATTAACTGGAAGGTCATAGCATATTCGTGAGGCGGCCTTCAAACAACAAGGCGGATCAAGTTCTCCTGAATAGGGGCGGAGAGACTATCTGTGATACTGCCCTCTATATATTCTGATTCATAGAGGTCTGCTTCCAAAAAAGTCGGCCTAGGCTGGAATAAGAAATCGGAGGAAAAAATGGGAAACACAGGATTCTCAAAAAGCAACGTAGCAAGGGTCATTTTTCATCTGCCTATTCTGGTGGTATTCGCCCTTTCTCTACTCATTCCCCTTTCTGCTCGAGCCTCTGAGACCCTCTGTGCGGAGGTGAAAATTGAAATTGCGCAAGAGCTTACGCTGGAAAGACAGGCCTTTGACGCCCATATGCGGATCAATAACGGCCTGTCCCACATCGCCTTGGAGGATATTGCGGTGGAGGTTTCCTTTACTGACGAAGAGGGGGAGGTCGTTCTTGCCAGTTCGGACCCTGACAACCCGGATGCGATCTTTTTCATTAAAGTAGACTCTATGCAAAACATAGACGACATCAGTGGTACCGGTACGATCGAACCGTCCACATCAGCCGATATTCATTGGCTGATCATCCCAGCGCCCGGGGCCTCCAACGGACTGGAGATGGGCACGCTGTATTACGTCGGGGCAAGATTGACATACACTTTTGGCGGCGAAGAGCATATGACGGAGGTCATGCCAGATTATATCTTCGTGAAGCCGATGCCCGAGCTGGTCCTCGACTATTTTATTCCCGAAGAGGTATATGGCGATGATGCATTCACTACGGAAATCGAACCACCGATCCCATTCACACTCGGCGTAAGAGTAAAGAACAACGGTTATGGAACGGCAAGAGAACTCAAGATTGACTCGGCCCAACCGAAAATAGTGGAAAACGAGCTGGGTCTATTGATCGGCTTTGTCATCGAAGGCAGTCACGTGAACGATGAGCCTGCAAGCGAGAGCCTACTCGCGGATTTTGGGAGTATTGAGCCAAATGCCTCCAAAGTGGCCCGGTGGATAATGACCTGTACCCTATCCGGCACTTTTGTGGAGTTTGACGCCGAGTTTTCCCACTCAGACGAGCTTGGAGGCGAACTCACATCGCTCATACAGGAGGTCAACACCCATTTCCTCGTCAGAGACGTCCTGGTAGACGCCCAGGGGCGTGATTCCATCCGGGATTTTCTGGCCAGGGATGGTTCTGTTTATCGGGTCTATGAGTCGGAGAGCACTGAAACAGAGGTGTACAACCAGTCCGCCGCTTCCACTCTTAATGGCTCAGGAGACCTTTATACCCTGTCAACGCCTGTTACGGCAGGCCTTATATTCGTCAAGCTGCCCGATCCTCATTACGGGCAAAAAGAGATCAGTGAGGTTATCCGGTCGGACGGAAAGAACATCGGCACAGAGAATGCCTGGTTGTCCAAGACGCGAAATGGACAAGCTTGGGACTACTTCATAAATCTTTTCGATGCCAACAGCACAGGGTCCTATACAGTGACCTTTGGGGATCCCTCTTCACAGAGCCATGCACCGGTTCTTCAGTTTATCCCCGACAGGTCCTTTATCGAGGGGGAAACCCTTGCCTTTATTGTTGAGGCGTCTGATCCTGATGGAACCATCCCCTCCCTGAATGCGGCTCCTTTGCCGGCTCTAGCGGAATTCGAGGATCAGGGAGACGGCATGGGCAGGTTCGAATGGACTGCGGCAACCGGTCAAGCTGGAAAGTACGAAATCACTTTCTCGGCATCCGACGGTGTCCTCGAAGATTCCCAGCGAGCAATCATTACTGTTTGCTCGATAGATGATACCGACGGTGACAACATGCTCGACGCCTGGGAAATGGAGCATTTCGGGACCTTGGACCGGGATGGGACCGGTGATTTCGATGGCGACGGCATTTCAGACCTGGATGAGTTCCTGAATGGCACAGATCCGACAACAGCCAATAGGGGGCCCACCATTCCCGGCATAAATGCCCCTGGCGAGGGAGAAGAAGTCAATACTCTCCGACCGGAACTGGTGATTCTGAACAGCATTGATCAGGATGGTGATACGATCACCTATGACTTTGAAATCTATTCTGACCAGGAGATGACCAACCTGGTGGCCGGGACCCTTGACCAGCCCGAAGGCGTTGATACAACATCATGGGAACTTGCTTCAGATCTTATTGACAACGCCTGGTACTTCTGGAGGGTCCGGGCAAATGACGGTGCCCTGTTCAGCCAGTGGGCCTATGGGCACTTTTTTATAAACATGGAAAATGACCCGCCCGGGGTGATCCATGTGAGCAGCCCACGGGATAATATCGATGTTGATACTCAGACACCTGTCCTGACAGTTACCAACAGCGTGGATCTCGATGAGGACCTTCTTAGCTATACCTTTGAAGTCTATGCGGATAGCGATATGAGCACCCTGGCAGCCTCCGCCTCAAATGTCATGGAAGGTGAAGGCGGGGCCACCTCGTGGGTTGTAGATTCCCCGCTGGATGAAGGTGCCTGGTATTATTGGCGGGTGATTGTCACGGATGAGCATGGGGCGACAGAAGAGACAACGGCGGCCTCTTTTTTAGTCAATACCGATAATATCCGTCCACAGCCGCCCCAGATCTCGTCGCCATAAGCAGGTGACGAGATCT
>JAXHTA010000534.1:0-2694 GCA_034190285.1 Thermodesulfobacteriota bacterium
GAAAAGTCTCCGAAACAGTTAAAATTGTTCTAAGATGCCCTGACCTGTGGTCGAGGTATTTCACTTTTTTAATGTCGCTATCTTACTTAATCAACAAGGTTTTAACAAAAACACTACCTGCTAAGAGTTTTTTTTGGCCATAGTTTTCATATCATCCAAAGAAATTAACGTAGGCTGAAAAGTTACCAATTTTTAAAATTGGAGATTTGAAAAAAATTTGAAAAAATAAATTGACTGACCAAAAAAAAATGTTTATATTTATACTTTTTAAATATTAATAATAATAGATGTGGAAACACAGGAAATGAACAAAGACATCCATGATGTATTGGAAGAGCATGAACGGGACAAAGATAACTTGATCCCACTACTTCAGGGAACCCAGGAAAAGCTTGGATATATATCCCAAGAGGCGGTAAAAGAGATTTCTATCTATCTGGACTTATCAGAAGCTGAAATCTATGGTGTCGCGACATTTTATACACAATTTAGATTCACACGTCCAGGGGATCATATAATGAGAGTATGCCGTGGAACTGCATGCCATGTCAGGGGTGGACGGCGGATTATGAATGAAGTAAGCAATTATTTAGGTATTAAGCCAGGAGAAACTACACCAAATTATAAGTTCAGCTTAGATCGCGTGGCCTGTTTTGGTTCATGTGCACTGTCGCCGGTAGTTGTGGTAGATGATAAAGTATATGGGAGAATGACCCCACAGAAGGTTAAGGAACTTCTTAAGGAGATTGAATGAACTTCCAGGAGATACAGCAGAAAGCAAATCAAGAATGGAAAGAGTTTAATCGAATTGAACGTCCTAGGATATTAATTGGAGCGGTTACATGTGGAAGGGCTGCTGGTGCGTTAGATGTACGAAGGGCCTTTGAGAAAGAACTAGAGGCAAAGTCCATAAAAGCAGACTTGTATGAGGTGGGTTGTTTTGGTATGTGCTATGCGGAACCTCTTGTGGTAATTGCTCTTCCTGACGGCAGGCAGGTAATGTATAATTATGTAACTGAAGAGATGGTATCTGAACTGGTGGAAGACTTCATTCAAAAAGGTAATTCCAGGCCAGAACTTGCACTCGCTACATTTGGTGCCGTTTCAATCGATGGAATCCCTGCCGTTTCGGATCTACCAATGTTTAAGGGTCAAGTTCGTATTGTCCTCAGGAATGCAGGAATAATCGATCCTACTAACATTTATCACTATGTAGCACGAGGTGGTTACTCAGGCCTTGACAGAGCACTAAAGATGGCCCCTGAGGAAGTCATTCAGGAAATTAAGACTTCGGGACTCCGAGGACGGGGGGGTGCTGGCTTCCCAACCGGCGTGAAGTGGGAATTTGCTCAAAAATCTCAAAGCGATACTAAGTACATGATATGCAATGCCGATGAGGGTGATCCAGGCGCCTTTATGGACAGATCGGTTCTTGAAAGCGACCCTCATGCGGTCCTTGAAGGACTGACAATCGCGGCGTATGCCATCGGTGCAAATTATGGCTATGTATATGCCAGGGCTGAATATCCCCTTGCCATTACAAGGCTGAAGGCTGCCATTCAACAGATGCAAGAGTTCAGCTTTCTAGGCAATAAAATCATGGGGAGCAACTTTAATTTCGAAATCAAGATAAAAGAAGGTGCAGGTGCTTTTGTTTGCGGAGAAGAGACAGCACTCATTGCATCCATCGAAGGTAAAAGGGGAATGCCCAGACCAAGACCGCCTTTTCCAGCACAGTCCGGCCTTCATGGCAAGCCAACCATTATCAACAATGTAGAGACCCTGGCAAATGTTTCCGAGATTATGAATAGAGGAGCGTCATGGTTTGCTAAATATGGTACGGAAAAGAGCAGGGGTACCAAGACATTTGCACTGGCTGGTAAGATAGAACGAACTGGACTTATTGAAGTACCGATGGGTATTACCCTTAGGGATATCATATATAAAATTGGTGGTGGCATTTTAGATGACAAAAAATTTAAGGCAGTTCAGACCGGTGGGCCGTCAGGAGGCTGCATCCCTGCAGATCTTCTTGACCTTCAGGTTGATTATGAAGAACTCGCAAAGGCCGGATCAATTATGGGTTCTGGCGGTATGATCGTCATGGACGAGGACTCTTGCATGGTCGACATTGCCAAGTACTTTCTCGAATTTACCCATAGCGAATCATGCGGAAAATGCGTACCGTGCAGAATGGGATCCCAACATTTGCTTCGGATACTCACCGACATCACCGAAGGTAAGGGAACTAATAATCATATCAAAAGCCTTGAGAAACTTGCTGCTACGATCAAGAATGGGGCTCTGTGTGGATTAGGCCAAACCATGCCCAATCCTGTTGTAACAACACTTCGCTACTTCCGAGACGAATACGAATCACACATTAATGGGTACTGCTCCAGTATGGTGTGCAAGCCGATTGCACCTGCCCCATGCCAGCGTACTTGCCCAATCGGTATGGATGTTCCCTCGTATATTGCTTTTATTGCTTGGGAGCAATTCGATAAGGCGCAGGAAGTAATACGCCAGGATAACCCTTTTCCTGCGGTTTGCGGACGTATCTGTCCTCGACCATGTGAGTCTAACTGCATGCGTGGTGAAGTTGATAAACCATTGTCGATTAGGGCATTGAAGAGGTTTGTCGCCGATTATGTAATGAATGGCAAAGCACCTCTGCCCGTACAAGTCAAAAAA
>JAXHTA010000535.1:0-2691 GCA_034190285.1 Thermodesulfobacteriota bacterium
ATTCATCCGAGGGCAGCCCCATAGGAAGCCCTCTCAATAAGCGGCCGCCCTTTCCGCCTGTACTGAGGTAGTATTTAATTAGCCAGGGGGCGTTGAACGTGCGGCGTAAGAATTTATGTTGTGGCCTTTAAAAAAGAGACCCACATGGCCCTTTTGTATTCCCGGACTTTTTGAGAAGTTACAGAAATAAAAGATAATTACATCAAATGCGGCAACAAAACCTCCCGCCCCAGAAAAGGGATATTATTAACGTGTCCATCCGTACATGATCCTCTTGCCCAGGCCTAACATCAGATGCATATCCAATCCTCAGCATACTACATGTACTCCTACGGTTGAAATCTGGGCCAAACGAAGATATCGGCGAAGAAGACAGGTCCGATTCGGGCATTATCTATGAATGTGCACTATCTCTAAAGTGTGCTAACGTAAGTCCAGGAATTCAACATTCGAAAAGACGCTAATGCCTGCATTGTCATAGGCTTGCACTGCCACGAGAAAAGTAGCGTTTCCGGCCCACAGATACAACGTGGCGTTTGTCTGGATTCCCATATCGATGCTGCACGTATAATCAAAGGCGGGATAGGGAGTGAAAAGCAGGGTATAACCCGCCGCACCTGCCACGGAATTCCAGGAAAAGGTAACAATTGCGCCGCTCACAGTTACGTTCATGTTCAGCTCGGGGAGAGTATCGGTCTCAATACAGAATGAGACTGTCTGTGGATTCAGGTTTGTGGAAATACTTTCATCGACGGTGTCGTCTGTAGTATCGATAATGTCAATCCTAGCATCGGTTTGATTGCAGACCCATAGCATGGCATTCATGTCTGAATATACGCCTGATTCAAGACCTGCCAAACTCTTGTTCTCAAGACCGCTCACGGCATTTCCCACTATCCCTGTGGCGGGATTGAAGGAGTAGAGCGTGTTGTCACCCCAATCCTCATAGCCGACAAAGTACCCTTTGGTTTCTGAAACAATTGCCAGACCTGCAATGTTGCCAAATGGATGACTTGCGTCGTTCCCGTCATCCAGAACCATAGCGGTCTGGTAGGTTACAGGATCAATGCTGACTATGCCCCCTGTGTACTCGGGATTCGTCCCGGCCCACGAGTTCCCATACCGGCCCAGACCCTGCACATAGATCGTGTTGTTTTCCTGCAGATACTGGATTGCGGAGGGATTCTTGATTTCAAGGGGTATGCCAAGGACACCATCCTCATTGGGGATTTTGGTGTCAATCTCGAGGTCTGTGGCAACATCAAAGACTGCAATGTAGGCAGTATTCGTAGGGGCCCAATTATCATTGCGATCCACCCTTTTAAGAATGATGAACAGTTTGCCGCTTACAATTACCCCGCTTTCCATTTCCGGAAGGCCATCTGAGTCCGCATATGGACTCAGGTCGAGTTCGCCGATCTTGAATCCTTCTTGATTAGTTGTTGAGGGGTTAATAATCCACGCCCTGGTTGAGCCAGAACGAAAAATATAGGCCTTTTCGGAATTGACGAAAACAAGGCCGTGAGGGTTGCTCGACTGCGTCTCCCCGGCGTCCATAGTAGAGTATTGCCAGATCGGTGTGTCAGGGGCTTTTATATCAAATTTTGTCACATTGTCGGCATTGAACCTCTCTATCCGGTAAAAGTAATTCTCATGAGCAGCTACCGAAACATCCGAGATGGTTGGTAGCAGATCGTTCTGTACTGTTCGGGGGCCACCCACAGGATCAACTGAAATGATCGAATGCGCCCCACTTGAATAATCTGCAGCGGCAGTTGCCACTATGGCAGTTTGAGTAACAAAGGAATAAGCTGGCCCTACACTTGCTATCAACAGTGCAAACATAGGAAATACCAGTACTATTGCTGGCAGATGCGAATTTGCTCCATTATAACCGGCTGTCTTTTTCATGATAAAATCTCCTTTCAGATTCATACAGTTCAACGAAGATGCTTGATTTACTCCTCAACCACGCCACACCACCACCTCCTTTCAGGCTGTCAAGGTCTACGGCATTAATATGAGTATTTAATGGTGAAAAAAAAGGACCTTCCGGGTAACGGATATCCGTTAAAATCTTCGTATTGATCGTCTTTGAGATTCTTGGCTTCAAAGCTGCACAAGAAAGAGCGAAAAAGCCAGGATACACCGGCATTAATCTCCTTTTTGTCATCAGCCTTCAACAGATTTGCAGTATCATAGTACATCCCTCTTTCTCCCACATATTCAAAGTCGATCTTAAATCCTTCATATCTCGCTTCTATCCTTCCGCTAAAAGA
Source organism: Thermodesulfobacteriota bacterium (assembly GCA_034190285.1). Taxonomy (GTDB): domain Bacteria; phylum Desulfobacterota; class DSM-4660; order Desulfatiglandales; family Desulfatiglandaceae; genus JAXHTA01. Next base: position 2,280 of record JAXHTA010000535.1, read on the forward strand.
TCTCTCAAATCTACCGGACAACTGCTTGCCGTCGAAGGCAGATATCTCGCTACGATTCTCGGTATCCTGCCAGGTCGCATTGCCTGTGAGACGGAAGTAATTCAGAAATTCCAGTTTGATCCCGGCCTCGATTCCATCGATGTTCGCCTCGGAGACATTGTCGGACTTCCCGATTCCCCTCGCATCATAGGACCGGGTGATGAGATCATCCACATCACTGCTGAAGTATGCGATGGCACAGGAAAAACGTTCAAGCCACCCGTCTGACACTGCCAGGTTGATTTCAAATCCACCGTCGAAGTTGAGACCTTTTTCTTCTTTCAGCTCATCATTTCCTATGAAGAACCCCCTGTCTCCGAAGAGCTCAAAAAAGGACGGTTGGCGGATGTATCTCGACACATTTGTCTTTAAT
>JAXHTA010000536.1:0-2685 GCA_034190285.1 Thermodesulfobacteriota bacterium
AAGAATAGTAATGCCATGCTCACTCCTCAGCAAAGCCAGTGTATGCATTAATTCTTTGACGATTAAGGGAGCCAGGCCAAGGCAAGGCTCATCAAGTAAAAGCAGTTTTGGTCGGGATTGAAGCCCCCTTCCCACTGCGACCATTTGCCCCTCCCCACCCGATAATCTGTCACACAAGTAATGTTGTCTTTCTTTAAGGCGCGGGAAGATTCGAAAAATATTCTCTAAGCTTTTCTTTCTCTCAGCTTTCGAGACTTTTTTCCGAATTGGAAAGGCACCAAGCTCCAGATTATCTTTAACAGTTAACCAAGAAAACAGGAATCTGCTCTCAGGCACAAGGGTAATGCCTAGCTTAACGATTTTTTGCGGAGACAATTTGTCGAGCCTTTGTCCATCAAAAAAGACTTCTCCCTTTAGACGGCCATCGATGGGTTGTTGCTCAAGCGCCCCCACAATAGCAGCCATTAATGTGCTTTTGCCGGCGCCATTAGAACCCAGAATGGCGACGATTTCCCCCTTTTTCATCATCAGATTAACATCGTGCAGCACTCCTAATTCTATATAGGTATCTCGATCATTTTCAACCGTGTGCATTTTGTAGCTGGCACTGACACCCTTTAGGCTTAAGATATCGCCGTCCTTATTACTCATTGCCATGCCGATAACCTTCCCCGAAATAGATATCCGCTACTACCGGATCAGACTGTATTTCTGCCGGAGTTCCCTCAGCAATCTTACACCCGAAATTGAGAACTACCACCCGGTCGCTAACGTCCATCAGTATCTCCATTCTATGGTCAATCAGTATAATCGCCAAGCCTTGGTTCTTGTAACGCAGGATATGTCGATTCATATCTTCTAATTCTTCCCGATTCAACGCAGCCCCAGGCTCATCCAGAAGGAGCACCTTGGGATCCCCAGCCATGGCTCTTCCAATGGTCAAGGCCCTCTGATCTCTAAGGGTCATGGTGGAAGGTGGTGGCACAATCCTTTTGTCCAATATGCCTAATTGAGCCAATGGCATCAAAAGCTTATGGAGTATATTATTATCATCCTTTTTGGCGCGGGGCAGGCCGAGCATACAGGCCAAGAACCCGACCTTTTGTAGCTTCCATGCACCCATCAAGGCATTATGAAAACCGGACATATTGTTAAAAAGTTGGAAGTGTTGATAAGTGCTCGCGACACCCAATTGCGCAACTTCGAATGTTTTCAACCTGGTTATTTCCTTCCCCTCAAGCCAGATCTCCCCCTTCGTCGGAGACAAAATGCCTGCGATCACATTCAAAAGGGTTGTTTTCCCAGCGCCATTCGGTCCTATAATACCCAGTATCTCTCCAGGATAAACGTCTATCGTCACATCATTTAAAGCGACTAGCGAACCAAAGGCTTTGCTAATATCCACGATCCGCATTATCGGCTTATTCTTTCTAGACATCACTTCAGCCACTCCTCGTGGGACATAATTATCTTTTTACCTCTCCATACTTGCCAGTTGTGCCACCATTCTCGGGCCTCATCCGGCATACCTGTTAACCCACCAGGCAAAAAGATCCAAACCAGCAAAAAAACAATTCCAAAAACAACCGGTTCTACTCCAAGTACTGCCTGTCTAGCAAAGACGCCCCCCAAGACTTCTTTCAATCCCCAGTAGAAACCACTTCCCACAAGGGGACCCCAGACACTTCTAAATCCGCCAATTCCCGTTATCATGACAAGTATTACGGAAACCATAACATCAAAAAACCCTGGGCTCACTACGGTCATCCAGTGGGCGAAAATGCTTCCGGCAACACTGGCGTAGATAGACGCCAATATAAATATCTGGAGTTTGAGCTTGGTAGTGTCCACGCCTGATGTTATAGTGGCGATCTCATCACCACCGCTGAATTCGTTCATTGCGCGGAGGCCTCTACCAAATCTTTTTTCTGTAATATTGTAGGTAAATAGCAAAACAACTCCGGCCGTTATCCAAGCCAAGTAATAGCACAGCCGATCATCAAAAAGTAATTTCCCGATCTGAAAACTTGAAATGCCAACCAAACCATCGTGACCGCCCGTAAAAGGCAATCGAGAAACCGTGATCCATATAATGATACTAAATGCCAGAGTAATGATCGCCACTGACATACGGCTGCTTTCGACAAGAAAAGGTCTGCCCAAAATATAGGCAAAACCGGAAGATACAATAGCGGCACACACCAAACTCAGCCACGCCGGAAGATCAAAATGGATGGATAGAAGCGCCGAAACATATGCCCCTATGCAGAAGAAACCGCCTTGACCTAGGCTCAGTATGCCCGCATAGCCAATTAGAAGAAAGATGCCGGCCGACACTAAGGTATATAGTAATACAACAATAGCGATGGAAACAAAATAACCAGAGAAAATGCTTGGCAAGAAGAGAGAAAAACCACACAACACGGTTATTGTTATTTTCTTCGGCTTCTTCTCCATTCTATCAAAGCGTTGAATGAGAGAGATCTCGCGGATCCGGGAAATAACTTCTGCTACTTTCGACAATATCTTTCCTCCCTAATGCCGAATATTCCCTCGGGCCACCAAAACAAGATGACCATGAGACAAGATAGAGAAATCACATCCATAAACTCGGTTGACAAAAAGTGACCGGCAAAACACTCAGCAAATCCTAGAAAAAACCCTCCAAGAATCGCCCCATGGGCC
>JAXHTA010000537.1:0-2685 GCA_034190285.1 Thermodesulfobacteriota bacterium
CTTAGACTTTGTTATAAAACTCTACTCTTTCACCCCCTTTCCCCCGAATTGCTGAAAGAGTAATACACTCCTCCTAGCCGTTATCAATTATTTCATGGTTCTGTAGAAAGTCAAAAACCGAGTTACTCCCCCGCCGCTTATCCTCGACTTTGATCGGTGTTCGGACTTTTACGGACCCGTCAACATCTTATCCAGCAATTTCTATACCAGTGTGGGTTGTACGCCAAAAAAAACTATTTAAGCACTTGAAACTTCTGAATAATAATGATCTTCCGCGCTCTTGAAGCCAGCCATCCATGGCAAAGCCTTATGCCTTTTTGGGTAATTAATTTCTCATTTGTCCTAAATGGATGCCACTTCCCATTTCCCCTCCCCTCGCCATTTTTTACTCCCAGCCAACCTCCCCTATCAGGCGGGAGGAGTTGTGAATAGATTCATGAGTCAACAAAATTCCGCTTGAGGGTCAGGTTGGGGGAAGGGAGCTAAAATGAATATTTGATGGAGAGATATACTTCATCGTTGTCCTTGAAATTTCCGAAGAGGGTCTCCCTGTCACCGCCCAGGAGATATACACCCAGGATCAGGGAGAGATTGTCCGTGTGTTTGTATGTGATATGGGGATTGAGATAATAGTCTCCGTCTGTGGTGTTCCAGTAAAAGTATAGCTCTGGGACAAGAAAGCCCTGCATGAAACCCTTGTTTATGGTTCCATTAAAGGCGTTGGTTATCTCTTCCTGATAGAAGAGGTCTTCATAATTCACTACTATCTGTTGAGAAAACTGCAGGTTGAAGTATAGATTTTCTCCAAAGGTATAGTCGGCCCCGATGACATAGTACAAAAGATCTTTGTCAACCTTGGAAAGCCCTGCGTCGGCAAACGTGAGATTGCGAAAATAGGCGGCCTCGGCCCTCACCCCCACCTCGCCCCAGGTTGTTTCCATCTCCACTCCCCAGACATTCATTCGTCTGTAGCGCAGGGTAATGTCCGTATTGTCTATGGCCGAAAGGTCCTGGCTGCTAAAAATGTGGGCAAGTTCATCCAGAGAACTGATGCCTCTAAGCCCCTCTCCAGTAAATACAGCGCTTTCTACGGTTGGTACCATATTCCGGGAATAGAGATAGCTCAGGGCCAGATCGAATCTGTCAAAGGTCCTCGATACCCTGAGTCCAAAGTTGCTGTTGCTGAGGGTCTTTGGTGGTTCGTCCGTTATGACGTCGACAGATTCAAAGGCGTTCTTGAATCGCCAGGGGAGATCCGACCTTTCCACGGCCTCTTTCATGTGGTCGAGTCCGGCCCAGTCAGAATTGAAAAAGGATATGTGGGATTCCTTGAAACAAGGGATGAAGATACCTTCCAGATCAAAATCTCCTAGATAGTAGTTGATCTTGGTGAGAAAGATGGGGATCTTTCTCTCATCGAGCGAGGGGAGGAAAAACTCTTCAAACTCTTGGGGATTGATATTGTCTACCGGGGACAGCTCGTCGGTCTTCCCCCACCTTACTATCTGTTTGCCTATCCGCAGATCAAGATTGGGGAAGGAAAAGTCAACATATCCCTCCCAAAAGTCAGGGTCAAAGTTGTCATCCGTGTCCGTGTTCTTGAAAAGCAGATACTTGATCTGGTAGGAGGCAAACAGTGTAATGGTATCATTTATTCTGGATTCAAGATTGATATTGAGATGGTTTCTGAAATCATAAAGGTCCTCGACGCTATTATCTTCATTCAGGTCAGTGGCCACCTTGCTCGAGAAATGGCCCCCGAAATCAAAGGACTTAAAGAAGAGCGCCATTCCGCTCTCTAAAGGAGGTGGTTCCTTTTCAGGTGGCGGAAGGGCTGGCAAAGGTCCTTTTTTGATTGGCCTTGTTACGGTTTCAAGGTGGGCCGGCCTACCTGGGGGTATTTTGACCTTTTTATCAACTCTCTCGGCTTGCTCCTTTGATGCTGAGCAAAGAAGTATCACCAAGGTGTCTTGATGTTTCGCGATCTTATAAAGAGGTATCTTGTCACCTGTAATGTCCATTACTACCCGCACCTTTTCCGGATAAGAGCCGATCCTTACCCTATCCAGGAGAGGGTGTTTAACTGAAACCTCTTTATGGGACCAAAGGGGCTCAACCCCGAAGAAATCAAATACCAGCCGGGGGGGGCCTGCCAGTTCAAAGGCATTGTACTTGCCGACAGCTCCATCAGCCACAATCGCGATTTGGATGGAGTCTTTTTTCTTTATTATCGTGATGTCGATCAGGTTTTGCGCCGATTGGATCTGATTCTCTTCCTGCGGGGCTGTTTCCCCAAATGCGACTGCATTTGCCGTAAGCAGGATGAAGTTGAGCAAAACCAGGCGACTAATACTTCTCAAGATTTCTCTTGGTAAAAATGTCATCAGAGATCCCCATGTTGTACTCTACCTCCTTTATACTGGTTATGGTACGGTGGTCTTTTCTGAGGTCGACCATCTCCGCTTCCATTGCCGTCCAGATACCATCAATAAGTTCTATATTCTTCTGGGTAAGGATTTTTCCCAGTTTCATACCTTTTCCGTAATATTCCGTCCTGACGGGGAAATAGATATCCTTGATCACCCAGGTTATCAGCTTAGCGTATTGAGACCCCTTCCCTTTTTTAGGTATACTTTCAATTACATAGCATCCTTTTCCGTCAATGTCCTCTTCCCTGAGGAGGCG
>JAXHTA010000538.1:0-2684 GCA_034190285.1 Thermodesulfobacteriota bacterium
CGATAAAAAAGTAGGGAGGTAATTGGATGCCGGACAAGGTCTATGATTTGGTTTATGTGGGCGCTGGAAACAAGAATCTGATAAACGCTATGTATGCCACCAAGTACGGTGGTCTAAAGGTAGGGATGTTTGAGACAAAGCACGAGGCAGGCGGCGGATGGAACTCCGAAGAAAGCCCTGCCCCCGGCTTTCTGGCCAATCATTGCTCACACATCCACATATACCTTCATCATCATGGCCCAACGTGGTTGGATTTCCCTGAGTGGGAAGAGTACGGCGTGCGCGTTGCAAAGCCCAGGGTCGGTCCCTGCGCTGTTTTCAGGGAGGACGATAGCTGGTGTGGGGCCTATTCTATATGGGAGGATGGTTACAGGGACAAGAGCTACAATCTGTTTAAGCGATTTTCGGAAAGGGATGCCAAGACTTTCCTCGATATAGAGGAAAAATGGAGGAAGTACATTTATCCCGCGTTTCTTGAATGGGCCTTCAGTCCGCCGGAGCCGTTTGGGACGCTTGATGCGATGGAGAGGCTTTTTTTGAACCCTGACGCAGGTATGGACCCCAAGTGGCTGATGATGAGCGGCATTCAGTTGATGAAGGACCTTTTTGAGAGCCTGGAGGTTCAGTCCTTTGGCATAAAAGCAGCACAGTCTGCCGGAGTTAACCCCACGGCCTATGGCTCCGCCATGGCCGCGCTCATTCTTATGATGGTCTATACCGATCCCATAGTAATAAAGGGCGGCGTCCACCAGTGTGCCCATGCCTCCCAGAGAATTATTTATGAAAACGGCGGCGAGATAACTCACCAGTCAACTGTGGAGAAGATCATTATAGAAAACGGAAGGGCCAGGGGAATAAGGCTTACAGACGGCACCGAGGTGGAAGCGAGATTAGGTGTCGTGTGCGGCGCCAACCCCATAGACCTTGTCTGGGAACTCACAGGCGCCGATTATTGGCCCAATGACATTCCGAGGAAAGTGAATAATATCGAGAGGGATTTTATTACTGTATCCTGGTATATGTGGGGTCTCAAGGATCAGCCCATTTATAGGGCCGAGGCCTTTGACCCGGATGTTAAGGAATCTTGCTGGATCAATCTTTCCAGAAAGGGCCTCGATTCGATCGCCAAGGAGGTGCACAGACGTCTTGCCGGCGAGTGGCCCGACACTGATGATTTCAACCTCGTTATTGCCAACTGGTCCACGTTCGCCCATGACTACTACGCCCCTGCCGGTAATTTTGCAACTATCCAGACCGAGCAGTTTCTACAGCCTGCAACCATGTATTCTGATAAGGAATGGAAGGAGATTGAGAAGACCCATGCCGAAGAGCTCATGTCGTTCTGGGGTAGATACTGCCCTAACGTCACCTGGGATAATGTGGTAGGGTATACACCTATTACATCTTATACAATTGCGAAGCACGCGCCCAATTATGGTCCCCAGGGCAACTGGTGCGTCATAGATATGGACGGTCCTCAGCTTGGTAGGTTCAGACCCATTGCCGATCTCGCCAATCTTAGGAATTTCCCGGTTGATGGTCTTTATCCCTGTTCCTCTGCATGGCATCCCGCAGGTTCGGCCACATCCATGCAAGGCTATTGGGTATACAAGTTGATCGCGGAAAGACACGGACTCAGACTGCCACCTGAGAAGAACTGGGCAGAGATGGTTGACAAGACAGTGCGGGACGGGAGGCTTTAGATCATGAAAAAGATAATGAATAGGGAATATGATATCATTGTAATAGGCGGCGGCCCTAATGGACTTCTAGCCGCCGGGTACCTTGCGAAGGCTGGACTCGACGTACTTGTGCTCGAGAGGAGGCATGAAATGGGCGGCGGCGCACTTACCGAAGAAGTGTTGCTGTTGCCCCGTTCCTTTGTCAACACACATGCGTTCTTCATGATGATGGTGGACTATGCGCCTGCCTACCAGGACCTGGAACTTGAGACGAAATACGGAGTTAAACACATATATCCTGAACTTCAAAGCGTTATGCCCTTTGAGGACGGAAGGGCATTGTGCATTTATAGTGACGTTGAGAGGACATGTGGGTCCATCTCCCGATTTTCGAAAAAGGATGCCGATGCCTACAGGGAGTTGGTCCAGAAATGCACCCTCTACATGAAGGAATTTATAGGGCCTGCAACATACGTTCAGCCGATGCCTGCCCTGGATCAAGTGGGTATGCTTGAAAAGACCGAACTTGGCAGGGAGATATCAGAGTTTACTCCCAAAAGCCCCAAGGATGTTGTAGATGAATACTTTGAGGATCCACATGTAAAGGCCCTTATGCTTCACAACATTTGTATGTGGGGCCTGGGCCCTGAGCAGGACGGTCTTGGCTATCTGATTCCCCTTTATATGGACAGGATGCACAGTTACAGGATGGTGAAGGGAGGCACCCATGCCCTTGCCCAGGCCCTCATAAAAACAGTCCTCGAAAACGGTGGCAAGCTGATCAATTCTGTGAGGCCGAAAAAGATTGTCATAGAGAACGAGAAGGCTACAGGCGTAGAGCTGAATGATGGCCGCAAGTTTACGGCCAGGAAGGCGGTAATAAGTACTATTGATCTTCATCAGACCTTCCAGCAATTAGTTGGTGAGGAAATCCTAGATCGGGATTTTGCTGGGTCGATTCACGGCTGGCAGTGGGAGCACTGGGGATTCTTGGGAGTTCAT
>JAXHTA010000539.1:0-2677 GCA_034190285.1 Thermodesulfobacteriota bacterium
GCCGAATTTGCCGGTGGATACTCTTGGGGATACAATCCATCCAACATTTTTGCAATTGAAAGCGACTATGGTTCTCCACGCACCTTCAAGGAATTTGTTGATGAGGCCCACAGGCTTGGAATCGCTATCATTGTGGATGTCGTTTACAACCACTTCGGTCCCAGCGACCTTAACCTATGGCAGTTCGATGGTTGGAGCGAAAACGACAGGGGCGGTATCTACTTCTACAATGACTGGCGCGCAACTACACCGTGGGGAGAGACGCGACCGGACTACGGGCGTAAGGAAGTCCGGGAGTATATTCGGGACAACGCCCTGATGTGGTTTCGAGGGTATGGCGTTGACGGCTTACGCTGGGATATGACCGCCTTCATCCGCAATGTGGATGGACGTAACGATGATTCGGAAAGCGACCTGCCCGACGGCTGGAGTCTGATGCAGTGGGTAAACGAGGAGATCAGGAAATACAACCTCCGATCTGTTACCATCGCAGAGGACCTTCAGAACAACCCTTATCTAACCAGGGGTCAGAAGGATGGAGGAGCCGGGTTCAACACGCAATGGGCCGCACCTTTTGTGCATGCTGTCCGGACAGCGCTGATAGGAGCCGAAGACGCATCCCGGGACATGGATGCCGTCAGTAATGCCATTCTGCATCGATACTACCTTAATGCCTTCGAGCGGGTAATCTATACGGAATCGCACGATGAAGTTTCTAATGGCAAAGCGCGCATAGCCGAAGAAGTCGATCCTGGAAAAGCCTCATCATGGGCAGCCAAAAAGAAGTCCTCGCTGGGTGCCGTGCTTGTCTTTACAGCACCAGGTGTTCCGATGATATTCCAAGGCCAGGAATTTCTTGAAGACGACTGGTTTCACGATCAAGATCCCATCGACTGGTCGAAAAAGGATCGTTTTGCAGGAATTCTCCAACTTTACAAGGATTTAATCTCCCTTCGTCTGAATCGTGGCGGTCAGACAAAGGGACTTACCGGGCAAGAGGTTAACGTGTATCACATTAACAATGATGACAAAATTATCGCCTATCATCGATGGGATTCAGGAGGGCCTCATGACAGCGTTGTCGTCGTGGCGAATTTTTCATCTCATCCCTGTCAAGATTATATGATTCCCTTACCTGATGCCGGTGAATGGATTGTTATATTCAACAGCGATAGTAGATACTATGACTCGGACTTTGGGGACTTCGGCAACTCCGTGATCCACGCGGAAGCAACCGACAAGGACGGTTTACCGGCGCAGGCCGAAGTCAGTGTCGCGCCCTACAGTGCACTTATACTATCGCAAGAAAACATGAGCTAACCTGCCCGCTTCACCTGGCCGCAAAACGCTGGCGCGTTTGCAGTCGGTGAGCTTTTCGTTAGGCCGATATAATGCTAAATAGGGACCAATATGACTCTAAAGTACAATGAAACTGCCCGTCGCTTGGGGGTTATTTCTGCGATTGTGGTGATTATTTTATTAATAGCATATTCCATCACTTTAATTATTGGGTTCATGTCCTTGAAATCTCAAAGTGATCAGATTGGTGATCCCATGTTCTCAATCCTGGAGATTCTCATCATCACTATGATGCCGGCGATAGTAGTGTTATTTGTATCGTTGTATGCTTGGACCCCTGAAAATGTGAAGATATTCAGTTTGATATCCTTAATCTTCATGAGCCTACTAGCCGGGGTGACGATGAGTCTTCATTTTGTCATCCTCAGTGTGAGTCGGCATTATATGTTTTCCAAGTTAGAGTGGATACCTCTGTTTACCTCGTTTACTTGGCCATCGGTGGCATATGCTCTGGATATTCTGGCATGGGACGTATTGTATAGCCTGTCAATGTTGTTTGGGGCACTGAGTTTTTCCGGTAGTCGACTCAAATTGTGGATTCGAATATCGATGGTGACGAGCGGTGTTCTGGCTCTCGCAGGATTGAGTGGTGTGGTAGTTGGTGATATGATGCTCAGGAATATCGGTATTGTAGGTTACGTTCCAGTATTTTTAGTAGTTTTGGTACTATTTACTTTGCTGTTTTGCAGGGATAAACTGTTTGGGGTTAAAACGTGAAAATGGGGACAGATGTATTAGCTTAATTATAAAAGTAATATTTTAACTTTATATCAGATCTATCATGGCTTGTAACATATGTCACCAATAACATCGAATAAAATGTTAGCAATTGTTGAATAAAGTAAAGAAAATGTTAGGTGGTAGAATTGCAGTCTCTGCTGATATACCACCGATGGAGGTGTCTTATTGATGCAATTATTGTCTACTGGTCGAAAACTGGCAACACTGAGAAAGTGGCATTGGCTATTAAAAAAGGTTTGGAGGAGGCCGGAGTAGCTGTTTTGCTCAAGAGAGTGGAAGATGCCGTGGATGTCGACTTTTATGCTTATGATCTTATATGTATCGGTTTTCCATCCTACCAATGGAGCCTCCCTGGGCCTATGGATGAATTCCTGACCAGCAAGTTCAATGTGTACCGCAACCAAGGATGCGTGAAAGTAGGTGCCCCAAAAGTGCCGGGAAAAAATGCTTTGATCTTTTGCACCTATTCGGGGCCCCATACAGGCATTCGCGAGACTTGAGGTTTACCACATCATCTCTGTTATATTTCAGCAACAAAGTCAGGGCATCCTCATCGCCATCGTTCCAGTATCTCCAC